>CAYZKY010000021.1:0-52029 GCA_964478815.1 uncultured Verrucomicrobiota bacterium | reverse complement strand
GGGAGGGGGGTATGTCAAAGACTGTCCTACCCATGAAGAAAGTGGAAAAAGTTTTGGGGGCGGTTTTTGGCATGGTTCTTGAATTTCGGGTGGGGGCGGGGAAGTTCACCACAGGGGCGCCGAGGCACAGAGAAGGAAGGAGGGAAGAAGAACCGCGGATGGCGCGGGTGGCGCGGCTAGGAAGGGGAATCAGGACAGGATTTACAGGATGAACAGGATGGGGGCGACGGATCGGGGGCTGTTGTCTGACGCAGGAAGGAGGGGAAGCGGCGGAATTCCGGGTTTACGCGGGGCGGAGCAGGAACGTGGCGAGCCACTTGCGACCCAGCCGGAGATGTGGTGAGCCCAAAGGATCAGGATTGGACGGCGTCGTTGGCCATCATTTTGCGGAGTTCGGCTTCTTCGTAGCCGCGACGAAGATCGCGCAAGCGGAAGGGGAGAATGGTCAGAAGCAGGACCCCGACGAGCACCAAAGGAAACCAGACGGCGTAGGGTTGGCGCGTGGCAAAAGCGATGGAGCCAGCCAGGGCCGAGAGCGCACCGAGCCCGATGAGTAAATAGAGGGTGGCCATTACGAAAGGGCGGGCCTGACGCCGCGAGGCGAGGAACCCGATGAGGCCGCCGAGGCAGCCGATGGCGGAACCGCCAATGGCTCCGACCCACGCCCCGGTGCGCTCGGTCCACCATGCATCGGCGACCGGGCCGGCGGACGGCTGGCTCGGGAGTTCGATCAAGCGGAGGGATTTCAATTGGACGGTTCCCGCGCCGGGGAGGACGAGGTTGACCTCTAGACGGCTGGGAGCGGAGGGCGTGCCGGTGCGATCAAAGGGGAGAGCGATGGGCCGCCAGCCGGAGGTGCCGGTGATTTTGCCCATAACGCCGGAAAGGCCGAGCGTGCGGGAGAAATATTGGGACTCCGCGCCGCCTTCTTTCTCCGGCGGGAAGAAGTTCCACATCTCGAGGAAGCCGTCCCCTTCCACGCCATCGTATTTCACCTCGCCGCGGAGGACGTAGGTGTTACCGGTGATCGGGGGTCGTTCGATAACCAACAGTTGCGTGCGCAGACCGGCGCGATTGGTGTTGGCGACGAGGAGTATGGGCTGCCCATCGGCCGAGCGGACTTCGCCGCCAAGGATGGGTTGGCGAGAGACCGCCTGCGCCCAGTCGTATTCGGCAAGGACGGTCTGGCCATCCGCCCGGAAGGCGGCCGCGAGGGAGAGGAGGGCAATCAAACGTTTCATGCGGATTCTCTTTGTTGCTGTTGGTAAACTGACAGGAGGCGCTTGAAGGTGGCCGCATCAAGCTTTCCTTCGGCGTATTGAGCGCGGAGCAATCGCTCGAAGGGATCCTGGATTCTCTGATCATCCAGGATTTGAATTTTCTGAATGACGCGATCGAGCCGCAGCCGGACGGTGGGATAGGAGACCCCGTAGCTATCGCCGAGCTCCTTCAACGAACCCGAGAGCAGGACGAAGCGCTTCACGAACGCCAAATCTTCCTCTTCCAGAAGGTCAACCCATCGCGCTTCGCTCAGGCTGCGTGTCATTAATGAAACGAAACCGCAGATTTGTATTGATGTCAATAATATGAAAGTATTTTTTCGTTTTATTTATTTTCCGAACTACGGCCGTTGGAGCCAGCGACGGGGGAACCGTGGGCGGATGGAGGTGGCGCGGCCTTGAGGAAGGTGCTGAGTCCGGGAATCGTGCATTGCCGATCCGCTCCCCCGCGGCAGGGGGCTGGGCCAGGAAAGTGCAGGCGGGACCTGGCGAAAAAAGATTTCGTTTTCCGATTGACCGGACCGGGCGAAATATGGCGAGAATGAAATATTGCTGTCGGCCCTCGGGGCGGGCGGCGAAAGAACGATGCCTAGAGTTGGACGGAGTAACGGGTCATCGCGGACGTCTCAGACCGCGAAATATGACGCACATCACAATGTTTTGGAGAAAGCTTACGGCGCCTTCGCCGACCTGCGCCGGCAACTGGCCGATTCGAAAAGCGCGGTCGCGGAGCGGACGGAGCTGCTGAGTCTCTTCGCGAATTGCACGGATTCGCAGCGGGCGTTTCTGCTGCTGGAGGATTACTTCGAAAAGCTGGCGCTGGCCCGGAAAGACTTTCCTGGCACGAGCTGGTGGCCCCGAATGCTGGGCGCCACGGGGAACGCCCGGCTGGAGGAATTGGCGCTGCTGTTCCTCCGGAACAACCGCCCCCTGCCGACCGACTTGATGGCGCATGCGAATCTCGAGCGGTTCGCGGAGATCGAGCAGGCCGAGCAGGAGCAGGAGATCGCCCAGCAGCTCGAGGATTGGCTGATGCCGCAAGCCCCGGCGCATCTGGACGCGCCGCGCGCCTGCCTGCGGGTGCTGTGCACGGCGCTGCCGCAAGCCGAGGGATCGCTGCTGCATGAATTGAAGGCGGAGTTTCTGGTGTTCCGGCCGCGCGCGGGAGAGCGGAAACGGACGTTCGGCGAATTGCAGGACATGCGCACGCGCGCCGCGCATGAAGCGGAATTGTTCCCGGCGGCGGATTGGGAATTCGTGCAATGGCTGACGCGCACGAGCGCGAATGCGGATCCCGAGGCGGATCACATCCTCCTGACCGGCGGATTGCTGCTGGAATGGCTGGCGCGCTGGGGGAATCTCGGGCGGCTGGAGCTGGCGGAGCCCGCCGGGCTGGCGGATTTTCATGGAGAAATCGTGGATTTCGCGCCGGCGCTGGCGAATTCCGGGGCGGAACTCGCGTTCACGCATCATCTCGCGATGCCGGACGGTTCGACCAAAGAGTTGAGCGACGCGAAGTTCTTCGCCGGGACGCCGCGGGTGGCGTTGATCGGCAGCAGCTTTTATCTGGCGCGGAATTCGCCGCCGGAGGAGCTGCTGCGGCGCTGGCTGCCGAAGCCGCATCTGCCGGTGACCAAGCTGACGCGGCGCTTGTTGACGCATCTGCGGAAGCACCCCTCGCGCAACGGCACGAATTGGGAGCAGCTTTGCGAAACGCGCACGGCCCTCCCGCAGTTTATCTTCGAATTGAGCGACGAGACGGTGCGGCTCCGGCTGATGGCGGTGTGCGATCAGGACGGGAGCAACTGGCAGTGGAACGGCCACGATTGGCAGAAGAGCATCCATGAACGGAACGGCCACGCGAAACCGGAGGTGGTGGACGATCCGCGGCTGGATGCAGCAGTCGAATGGCTGCGGCGGCTGGACTGGTTCACGCCGGAGCCGGGGTTGTGGGTGGGAGACGCGAACGAGGCCTTTTTGCAAGCGGTCGCCCAAACGTGGCCGGACCGCCCCAAAGCGGCGGAATACCTGGGCAATCAGGCCTTTCAGCGGCTCTTCCTGACGCCGCGCAAGCTGCGGCCGAAGTTGTTGATGACGCCGGGCAGCGGCATCGACTGGTTCTCGGTGAGCGCTTCCTGGGAAGCGGAAGGAATGAAGCTGACGCCGGCCGATTTACAGCGCTTGCAGAGCGCGACCGGGCGGTTCGTGAAGCTGCCCGACGGCGGCTGGGCGGAGCTGGATACGGACGCGGTGCAACTGGCGCATGAAGCCTTCGCGGAACTGGGCCTGGATGGGCTGAGCACGACGGCGCAGAAGGTCGAAGCGATGCAAGCCAGCCACCTGGACGAGGCGACGCTCGCGCGGTTCGGCGACCAGCCGTTCGCGAAGGCGCTGCGGGAAAAGATCGGCGCGTTCACTGGGATCGAAGCGTCGGAACTTCCCAAAGGGGTGCAGGCCGAGATGCGGCCGTACCAGAAGGATGGATTCGATTTCCTGTGCCACCTGGCGCGGTTGAAACTGGGCGGGGTGCTGGCGGACGACATGGGGCTGGGGAAGACGTTGCAGACGCTCTCGTGGCTCTCCTGGCTGCGGCAGCGGCAAGGCGCGAAGGCCCGGCCGACGCTGGTGATATGCCCCGCCTCCGTGCTGCACAACTGGCGGCGCGAGGCGAACCGCTTCACGCCGGACCTGAAGGTGCTGGTCCTGGAGAGCGGTTCCGAACGCCACAACCTGCGGAAGCGCATTCCGGAGCACGACTTGATCGTGACGAACTATTCGCTCTTGCGGCGCGATCTCGCGGCGTTGCAGAAGTTCGACTTCCAGGCGGTGGTCCTGGACGAGGCTCAGTACATCAAGAACCCCTCGGCGCAGGTGACGCAATCGGTGAAGCAGATCAAGGCGCAGCATCGCCTGGCGCTCACGGGCACGCCGCTCGAGAACCGGCTGCTGGATTTGTGGAGCATCGTCGATTTCGTGCAGCCGACCTACCTGGGGAGTCAGGCCGATTTCACGGAAACGTACGAACCGAAAGGGGAGAACGCGGAGGTTTCGCAAAAGATCGCGCGGAAGCGGCTCTCCGCGAAGCTGCGGCCAATCATGCTGCGCCGCCTCAAAAAGCAGGTGGCGAAGGATCTGCCCGACCGCATCGAGGAACGGCGGGATTGCCCGCTGGACGACGAGCAACGGAAGTTGTACCTCGCGGAGTTGCGCCGCAGCCGCGAACAGATCATGCAGACGGTCCAGCAACAGGGGCTGGCCAAGAGCAAGATTCACGTCCTCGCCGCGCTTACGCGCCTGCGGCAGATCTGCTGCCACCCGGCGCTGGTGGGCAACAACACCGCTTCGGGCAAGACGGACACCTTGTTCGAATTGCTGGAGCCCTTGCTCGCGGAAGGCCAGAAGGTGCTGGTGTTCAGCCAATTCGTGCAAATGCTGAAGCTGCTCGAGGCGGAGTGCAAGACGCGCAACATGCCGACGCATCTGCTGACGGGCGACACGAAGAACCGCCAGGACGTGGTGAACGCGTTCCAGAACGATCTGTCGCCTTCGGTGTTCCTGCTGAGCCTGCGGGCGGCCGGGACGGGGTTGAACCTGACGACGGCCAGCTACGTCGTGCTGTACGATCCGTGGTGGAATCCGGCGGTCGAAGCGCAGGCGATCGATCGTTCCCACCGGATCGGCCAGACCCGGACGGTCAACGCCTACAAGTTGATTACGCCCGGCACGGTCGAGGAGAAGATCTTCGATCTCCAGCAGAACAAGGCCAAGACCATCGCGGATGTCCTGGGCGAAGAAGGCTTCGCCAAGAACCTCAGCAAGGCGGATTTGGAGTATCTGTTCGCGGAGGATTAGGGCGATAAAGTTGCCCGGGAATCTGGGAAAAAGCCGACGAGAGCGCGATTGAGTGCCAGCAACGCGCCTCCCGTTGTTTTCGGCCTGTTTTGGTATGGTTCGCTACCTCGGCGGGCGCAGTTTTTGGCTTTGCTTCACAACCTGCCCTCCTCGTCGTCGTACACATCAAAGAAGAAGCGCACCCGGGCTGGGTGTGGACAGAACTGAGGGATGTATTCTTCGTAGAATTCCTGGTAATCGTCCGGCAATTCACTGATTCGTTTGCATTTCAGATGATTGTTCCAGCGAATCACCGTCATGGAGTCCTTGACCTTGGAATGCGCGCGCAACCATTGTCCGACCTCTTCGTCGGTTGCGCCGGTGCCGACAAACTCCTTGAATTGCTCGGGAGTGATGCCGGTGAACTCCCACAAAAATGCCGAAAGACCGCAGGGCTGGAAGTTGTATTCGCCGTTTACGCCAACCAGAAACGCTCGACACTTATCGAGTGTTCGCGCGGCAATGACGCAGCCACCGAGCTTCTCATGGGGACTGCGTGGCGGACTTTTGCGAAGATCACGAGCGAGTGATTTCAGTTTTTCGTTCATAGCATTCCGAGCCGAGGCGCAATCTCTGCAAGCACCGCGCCACATACTTCACCGATGCAGGCGCACCACCCACATTGAACCTCCGTCAACCCTTTGCGCCGGTCAGCGTTTCCAGCCTGGTTTCGTGTCCGACCTTCTGGACAATCCGCGCCTTATCGTAGTTCTCGATAAGACACCGATCATGCGGCACCATGCGATCCACGGCATCGCACCCGCTGGCCTGACGAGCGCCATCGTGATCGGAAAGCTTCCGAGACGGGAGGCTCGTGGATCTCTACCCCGCGCGACCGACAGGCCGAGGCTTAGAGCGCCCCGTAAGTTTCTTCGACAACGCGCTTGAACGTGTTTTCGGCGACGTTGACGATGCCGATCTCGCGCTTGGAGTTTTCTTCGGAGTCGCTCGCGTGCGCGGCGTTGACCATGATGGAGGAGCCGAATTCCTTGCGGATGGATCCGGGAGGCGCCTTCGAGGGGTCGGTCGGCCCGAGGACGTCGCGGATTTTGCGGACCGCTTCCAGCCCTTCGTAGACGATCGCGATGCACTTTTCCGTGCCGGGCTCTTTCTGTTGCCGTTCGTCGCAATCCGCCGGGCTGCGGCCGGCCATGAACTTGACGATGTTATTGAATTGGTCGTCGCCGTAGAGAGGCCCGAGAATCTGCCCGAGTTGCTTCGATTCCCCGGCCCCAATGGAAAAACCGAATTCCTTCTCGAGGATCGATTTGGCTTTCGAAGCCACGACATCCGTCAGCTTCGTGCGCAACACATCCTTCACGGGGCCGTAAAACTCGACGGCCTGCGCCACGCTCATCCGATGCACCTTGATGCCGACGATGTAGAGACCGGTGCGCGAGAAAAAGTCGATGACATTGCCCGGGCGCCCCGTGGGGAAGCGGAAGTTGTCCGGCTTGATCAGCACGAGGGTCCGCTGCGGCGCGGCCCCGGCGGGATAGCCGATGGTATTATCGAGCACGCCGCCATCCGTATCGGAGTAGCGCGCCCAGAGCTTGGCCTTGATCGCCGCTTCCTCGGCGTTAGGCGCGGCCAGCACGGCCGGCTCGAAATACCGCACCTGATCGTTCTCGTCCATGATCAGGTCGCCGTAAGTGTCCCGAATCGTTTCGCCGCCGTGCCGGTGGGCGCTGATATTCCCGATCACCGCGCGCGTTTTGCGCACGGCATCCTCGCCCTTGAACAGGAGCATCATCGTCCGCCGTCGCCGGCCGGTCTTGGGATCGGGCGAAAGATTTCGCAAAATGTAGTCCCGGATGAGTTCTTGAATGCGCCGGTCCTGAGGGTCGTTGGCCGAGACGATGGCCTCGGAGTATTCCTTCACCAGCTTTTCGCTCGGGCCGAACATCCGGGCGCCGACCAAATCGAGGCCGGTGCGCGTAATCAACCGGGCCAGAATGCCGCCGGTGCGACTCTTGTGCAGGGAATAGGGCGTGATAATGACGTAGGCTAATTCTTGAGACATAGAATCTTATTCCAAGGACCTTCCGCTGGAATTACGCAGGGGAAGCAGGCGCTTCAGGGGATGGCGCGGGGGCGGAGACTTTACCGCCGAGAATCTTGAACATGACCACGCCGCAAGTCGGGCACTTGCCCTTGATTGCTTTCCGGCCATTCTTCATCAATTCTTCGACGGCGTCCGCAATTTCCTTCTTGGCTTTGCATTTGACGCAATATCCTTCTGGCATAAGAACCCCGCAGGAATACGCTGATGCGACCGCGTAGTCCAAGCACCTTACGGACAGAGGGCCACCCGTCAACAAGGAAAACGTCCAAGGGCGCGATTGATCGGCGATTTCAATTTTGTAAATATTTCCGCTGCAACTATTTGCAAGAATAACGCCGTTAACCTCAGCCGATGCGGCCGGGCGTGCGGTCAGGGCGTCACCCGGCACACGGATGCCAAGATCATCACTCTGCTAAATCGTTGCCATCACGATACTTAAGAACGGAATCATCTCGCGCGATCACGCCGGCTGCCACCAATCTTCAGGGGTGGCGACCCGGCGGATGATCTCACCCGATTCCCGGGCCTGGACGCGTGCCAACAGGGTATGGACCGGTTCCGTTTGGCCGGGCAAGACCAACCGCGGGGCGAGTTCGGCCAGCGGGGCCAGGACGAAGAGACGCTTGTGCGCGCGGGGATGCGGCAGCACCAAATCCGGCGCATCCATCCGGACTTCTCCGAACGCGATCAAGTCCAGATCCAGCGGCCGGGCCTCGTTGTGAACCTGCTTGGGGCGGCGCCCGAAAGCGCTTTCGAGCCGCTGCAAGGCCCCCAGCAGCTCGGCCGGGTGGCCGAAGCGAGGCTCGATCCGAGCCACGGCATTCAGAAAATCGGGGGAACCGGGCGGGCAATCGACCGGCGCGGTGCGCCAAAGGGAAGAGACGGCCAGGGGGGATTGCGAAAATTCGCCGAGATGGCGCACGGCTTCGGCGAGGATGCGCCGCGAGTCGCCGAGATTGGAACCGAGCGCGATGTAGGCCGCGCAGGTCATGGGCGCTTATTCCAGACCGAGGACCTGCTGCATGTTGTACAGCCCCGGCCGTTGCTTGACCGCCCACTGCGCCGCCCGCAACGCGCCGTTCGCGAAGGTCTCCCGGCTCGAAGCCTTGTGGGTCAACTCCACCCGTTCGCCATTCGCCGCGAAGATCACGGTGTGGTCGCCCACGACATCTCCCCCCCGCACCGAGTGCATGCCGATCTCGCGTGCCGTGCGCTCGCCGACAATCCCTTCGCGGCCATGCCGGATCACGTCCGCCAGTTGCTCCTGCCGCACCTCGGCCAGAATCTCCGCCAGCGTAGCGGCCGTTCCACTCGGGGCGTCCTTCTTGAGCCGGTGATGCATCTCGACAATCTCGAGATCGAAATGCGGGCCGAGAATCTCCGCCGCCTTCCGGGTCAGCCAGAAGAGCGCATTCACGCCCGTGGAGTAGTTGGAAGCCCACACGATCGGAATCGTCCGAGTGTGGCTGAGGATGCGCTGTTTGTCCGCCTCCTGGTGGCCGGTGGTGCCGATAACGAGCGCCTTTCGGTGGGCCGAGCAAAGGTCGGCCACGGCCGGCGTGGCATTGTGAAAGCTGAAATCGACGACCACATCGCAGCGGTCGATCGCCAGGGCCAAGTCATCGCCCATGTCGAGCTTGGCCATCACCTCGATCTCCGGAAAACGGGGCGCGCAGGAGATCAGGGCCTGTCCCATCCGCCCGAGCGCTCCATTGATAATCAGCTTGGTCATCGCCGCAACACACCGCACTCCTGAAGGGTCTGCTCCAGCGCCCGCCGGTTCTCGGCCTGCATCGGCACCATCGGCAGGCGGTACTCCTCCTCGATCCGCCCCATCATCGCCAGCGCGGCCTTGACCGGCCCCGGGTTGGTCTCGATGAACAGGGTGCGGAACAGCGGGAAGTACCTGGCGTGCAGCTTTTGCGCCGCCCGCACATCGCCCTCCTGCCAGGCCCGCACCATCCGCGAAATCTCCTTCGGCAGCACGTTCGAGGCGACGCTGATCACGCCATCCGCGCCGACCGACATGAACGGCAGGGTGAGAGAATCGTCTCCGCTCAGAATCGCGAATTTCGGACCGAGCGCCCCGCGGAGCGCGCTCACGCGGTCGGGCACTCCGCCCGCCTCCTTGATCCCCACGATATTCCGGCAGGCTTTCGCGAGCCGGACGACCGTTTCCAAGCCGATCTCGACACCGCAACGGCCGGGAATGCTGTAGAGGATGATCGGCAGCTTCGTCGCGCGGGCGATCGCCTGGAAATGCTGGAAGAGCCCCTCTTGCGTCGGCTTGTTGTAGTAGGGGGCCACCTGCAGCGAGGCATCCGCGCCGGCCTTTTCCGCGGCCTGGGTCAGGTAGATCGCCTCTTCCGTCGAATTCGCGCCGGTGCCGGCGATGACGCGGATTTTCTTCGCCGCATATTCCACGCTGCGCGCCACGACCAGGATATGCTCGTCGTACGAGAGGGTCGGCGACTCCCCGGTCGTCCCCACCGGGACGATCCCGTCCACCCCGCCTTTGATCTGCGCCTGGATGAGCGCCTGCAGCGCTTCGGCATCGACCTGGCCCTTTCTGAACGGCGTGACGATCGCGGTATAGGTTCCGGTGAACATACGATTCTAAATCTCGATCTGGCCCTCGAACGCAAAGTCAGCCGGGCCGGTGAGCCGGACGTTCGTGAAGGATCCGCCCGCTTCCTCGAAATTCACTTCCAGAATATCCCCGCCCTGCACTTGGACCTGCACCGGCGGTTTGAACCCGTTCAGCTTGGCCGCGATGATGGCCGAAGCCGTCACGCCCGTGCCGCACGCCAGCGTCTCGCCCTCCACGCCCCGCTCGTACGTCCGCACGCGAATGCGGTTCGGCCCGAGCACTTGAACGAAATTCACGTTCGTGCCTTTCGGCGCGAAATGCGCGTGGTAACGGATTTCGGCCCCCAGGTTTTGCACCATCGCCTGGTCGGCATCCGGCACGAACAACACCGCGTGGGGCACGCCGGTATTCAGCGAGTGAATCGCTTGCACGCCTGAAGCGAGCGGCACCTGCTCGTTCAGGCGCAGGCCGTGCGGGTTTGTGAGATTTACCGTCACCCGCTCGCCTGAAAACACCGCGCGAATGATCCCCGCGCCGGTCTCGAAACTCACCTGGCCATTCGCCTCAGCCACCCCGGCCGTGCGCTGGATGAACCGGGCGAAACAGCGCGCCCCGTTTCCGCACATGTCCGCGGTGCTCCCGTCGCTGTTATAGAAATCCCAGGCCCAGTCCGCCTGCCCGGTGCGCGCCGGCACCAGCAGGAAGAGCCCATCCGCCCCGATCCCGCGCTGGCGGTGGCACAGCCGCACGACCTGCTCGGGCGTCAGGCGGATCGAACCGGAACGATTATCCAGCAGGATAAAATCGTTTCCCGCCCCGTTCATCTTGGTAAAGCGGAGGGTCATGCGTGCGTCCCGCCCATCATATCATCCTTTAATAATTAAAAGAAACGGGCAAGGTTCCAAGCCTTGCCCGTTCCGGTGCGAAATCTTTCCGAAGGGGTTAGGCCTTGGGCTCCCGGGGAGCCCTGGCTTTCTTTTCCCCGCTCTTGGTGGCGGGTTTGGCGGCCTCGCCCTTGGCCGGCTTGGTTTCCTTAGCCGGCGCTTCCGGCGCGGGCGCGGCGGCAGCCTCCGGGGGCGGGGTCGCGCTCTTCACGCTCACCTTGAGCGTGCATTTCACATCGTGATGCAGGTGGAGCGGCACCTCGTGCTCGCCGGTAAACTTGATCGGCTCCTTCAGGTGAATCTTCCGCTTCTCGACATGCGCGTCGTACTGATGCTTCAGCTCGTCCGCGATCATGCCCGCCGTCACGGAACCGAACATCTTCCCGTCGTCGCCGGTCTTGACGATCAAATTGAGCGTCAGCTTTGAGAGCGCCGCCGCCAGCTCGGTCATCGAGTTCAGCTCGCGCGCTTCCCGTTCGCCGCGGCGCTTCCGGAGCGCTTCGAGCTGGCGTTTATTCGCGCTGGTCAAGGGGATTGCCAGCCGCTGCGGAAACAAATAGTTGCGGGCGTAGCCGGCCGCGACCTTCACCTGGTCGGACTCGCCGCCCAAACCGATCACGTTGTGGGTTAGGATAACTTCAGTCTTTGGCATGATTTACTCTCCGATGGAAATTTCTCTGCTCTGATCAAAACGGCACATCATCTTCTTCGGCGGGCATTCCGTCCGGGCTCGCGGCCGGAGCCCCGGACGCCGGCTGCGGACGGCTGCGCGGAGCCGCGGCGGGCTGTCCCCCGCCCCATTCACCACTGCCGCTGCCTCCTCCGCCCCCTTCCCGGCCCTGCCCGCCATCCAGGAAATTAAAGCTATCCAGCACGATGGAGTGCTTGCTCCGCTTCTGCTGGGTCTGTTTGTCGTCCCAGGTATCCAGCTTCAGCCGGCCTTCCACCAGGATGGGACGCCCTTTCTTCAAATACTGTCCGATCGTCTCCGCCTGCTTGCCGAAGGCGTCCACGTCGATGAACATGGTTTCTTCGCGCAGGGCTCCCGACTCATCCTTCCATTTCCGGCCGACCGCCAGGCCGAACCGGGCCGTGGCGGTGCCCTTCGGCAGGTACCGCATCTCGGGGTCCCGCGTCAGGTTGCCGGCCAGGATGACTCGATTGAAGCCGTTCATCCCGATCAGGCCTCCGCCGGGACCGCCGGCTTCGCCTCGGCTGCTTCGGTGTAGATCGCGCGGTACAGATCGTCATTCAGCGCCAAGCGCGTCCGCAACCCGGCCAGGCTGCCCGGCAGGACCTCGAAAATGATGTTCACGTAGAACCCGGCCGGCACTTTCTTGTCCGTCACGCGCGAAAAGGCGCGTTTATCCATCTTCTGGACGTTCTCGACCTTGCCGCCCGCGGCCAGGATCTCGTTGCTGATTTTATCCACCAGCTCCTTGACCCCTTCTTCTTTCCCGGACGTATTCAAAATGAACAAACCCTCGTACTTTTTCACATTCGCTCTTTCGTCGCCGGAGCTTCGACCGCTCCGTTAAATTGATTCATCGCTTTCTGCACTCCCTCCGCCAGGAAACACTCGGCCTGGCCGGCCACCCGTTCCAAAACTTTCTCCAGCGTCGGCCGCTGCTCCGCGCTGAATTTCCCCAGCACGTAACCCGTGATCTCCCGCCGCGCCGGGTCGTTCCGCCCGATCCCAATCCGCAACCGCGGAAACCGGTTCGTCCCAAGATGCTGCTCGATCGAGTCCAGCCCGTGATGGCCGCCGCTGCTCCCCTCGGCCCGCAGCCGGATCGTCCCGAAGGGCAGATCCGCATCGTCCACCAATACCAGCACCCGTTCCGCGGGCACTTTGAAAAACCCCGCGAGCCCGGCCACCGCCTCGCCGCTCGCGTTCATATACGTCTGCGGCTCGCACAGCACCACCTTCCGCCCGGCCGTTTCGATCCGGGCCACCCGGGCCTGGTGCTTTCGCTCGTTCCCCCAGTTCGCCCCGAACTTCGCCCCGAACCGCTCCACCCCCATGAAACCGACATTGTGGCGCGTCTCGGCATACTCCCCGCCGGGATTTCCCAAACCCGCGACCAGATAGATCGATTCCATCGGAGCGGCCGCTGGGCCCGACACTCTGCCGCCCGGCGGCCCGCGCGCAAACTATTTCTTTTTCTCGGCCGGCTTCTTCTCGGCCGGCTTGTCCCCCGCCTTCGCCGGAGCGGCCTTCCCGGCCTCCGCGCCCTCTTCCTTCTTCTCCTTGAGCATTTCCGGCTGGGCCACCGTCGTGCCGGCCGCCGCATCCGCCGCCGCTTCCTGCGCTTCCGTCAACGGAGCCGCCACCGCCACCACCGGCACTTCCTTGTGGCCCAAAAACTCCACTCCCGGAGGCGGCGTCAGCTCGCCCAGATGGATCGATTTCCCGACCTCCAGGTTCGTCACGTCCACCATGATCACTTCCGGCAGGTCCTTTGGCGTCGCCCGCACCTTGATCTTGAAGAGCACATGCTCCAGCGTTCCGCCGCCGTTCTTCACGCCAGTTGCTTCGCCGGTCGTCTCCACCGGGATGCTCACCGTGATCTTCTCGTCGGCGGACACTTCCTGAAAATCCACATGCAGAAACTTCCCCGTCAACGGGTGGTGCTGCACATCGCGCACCAGCGCCAAGCGGGCTCCACTCGCGCCCTGCACCGCCAGATCCACCATCAGAATCTCCGAATGCGCCGCATGGATGGCATTCTCCAGATCCTTCACCCCCACTTCGAGGTTCTCCGGCGTCCGCCCGTGCCCGTAAATCACCGCCGGAATGCGCCCCGCCGCCCGAACCTTTTTCACCCCGCCGCGGCGGCTGAGCGTGCGCGTGGAAGCTGACAATGCTACCGATTTCATATTACGTTTCTAATGCAAAAAGACCCTCCCCATCCGGGCTTCGCCCGTCTTGGGCTCTCCAAGGGTCATCCAAAAACAACAACGGGCGGCCCGCACGGTCAATCCGTGCGCGCCCCCTTAAATTCAAACAGCGACGTCACCGACGAATTACTGTGAATCCGCTTGATCGCTTCTCCCAACAACCCCGCCACCGACAAAGTGACGATTTTTACCCCGTCGATTTTTGGGCGGAGAACAGTATCAGTCGTTATCAATTCGTCAATATTCGATTTTCGCAGCCGCTGAATCCCCAGGTCGTTCAGGATCGCGTGCGACACGCACGCCAGGATCCGCTGCGCCCCCTTCTCCTTCAACAAAGACGCCGCCGCCGTCAACGTCCCCGCCGTCTCCGTCAGATCGTCCACCATCAACACCGACTTCCCCTTGATCTCCCCGATCACCGTCATCGATTCGATCTCCGTCGCGTTCTTCCGCCGCTTCGCCACGATCGCCAGCCCCGCCCCCAGCACCTGCGAATACGCGTGCGCCATCTTCAACCCCCCCACGTCCGGGCTCACCACCACCAGATTCTTCAACTTCTTCGACCGCAAATACTCGTACATCACCGGCGCCGCATACAAATGATCCACCGGGATATCGAAAAAACCCTGAATTTGCTGCGCGTGCAAATCCATCGCCAGCACCCGGTTCGCCCCCGCCGCCACCAGCAAATTCGCCACCAGCTTCGCCGTGATCGGCACCCGCGGCTGATCCTTCCGATCCTGCCGCGCATACCCGTAAAACGGCAGCACCGCCGTGATCCGCGAGGCGCTCGCCCGCCGCAGCGCGTCCATCATGATGAACATCTCCATCAAATGATGATTCGTCGGCGGCGACGTCGACTGCACCAGGAACACATCCTCCCCGCGGACATTCTCCTCGATCTTGACGAACGTTTCCCCATCCGGGAACGCGCTCACCGTGCACTTTCCCAGTTCGATGCCGATCGCCCGGCAAATTGCCCGGGCGAGCGGCGGATTGGATGTCCCCGCAAAAATTCTCACGCGCTGGTCTTCGGTTCGGTGCTGTCCCGCAAAAGCGAAAAAACCACCGGGAGAGGTGGCCGATCGTTCGATCGCGCGAAATCGTAACAAAACCACCCCTTCCGGCAAGCAACATTTTCCGGCCCGGCGCCACCGGGGTGTAATTTTTTCTGGGTGAGGTTTAATTCCATGAGGATAGCCATAGCTGGTTGGCGCGCAGGACCCGGAGGTGAGCGATAGCATCCGCATGACTTCGCAACCAAGCGGTGCCGGCTTTTTTGAGTCGGGAGTGGAGCACATGGCGGTGACCGGATTCGATCAGGCCGGAGCCGATGGGCAGTCCGAGTCGATCGGCCTCGGGGTAATTTAGACAATCCACTCGATGGCTCAGATAGCGATGGCCGTTGCGGACGGGTGCCTCTTCGGCGGACACGGCGGCTGCTTAGCCTGAGGATGGCGGCTCAGGGAATGCTTGGCCAGCAGGAGGGCTGGGTAATGGCTGCAGGCGGACGGCGTCCGTTCGTCCGGGGCTTGCTGAGATTTGAGCGCTAGTCTACTTGGCCGTTGCACAATGAGGATCCGGCGCGGAGGGCGTCCAAGCGGGCCAAAGACCGGACGGATATCATCCGGCTGGCCGAAGCGCACCCGCAAGTGATCGGGACGGTCCCAGCCGGAATTGTCTCGGAAATCGACGACATGCGCGGGAAAGCGTGACGCCGAATCCTCCCGGCAGAGCTTGGGGGCCACAAACAGGGTGGCGGCGTTGTTCGCATTAGGCAGCGTCTCCAGCTTCAAGACGAAGGTGTGAAGGGCGGTCGGCGAGGTAGGTGGCGGGGGAACGAGGCATTTGATTCAACCTGTTCGAGGCAGGGGTTTTGCGTCGGGCGAACCCAGGGTTGGAAGGCACGGGCTCTCCTGCGTGATTGGGCCGAAATCGGGGCAACCTTGAAGAGGCAGGAGCGTCGCGTTAATCCCAAACGTAGCGTTCCTCATAATTGACTAAGAGTCTGTTGAAGACTGCAACCATCTATTTTGCGGCACGGCGCGCAAACTGAATGGCCGCAGTTTTTCAACAGACTCCCAGGTAACGCCCGAGCAGGATGCCGACTTCCTCTTGAAAGGAGGACTGTCGGTGATGTTCCTCCTAGCCAAGATTCACCGTGCCCGCGAAACCCCGGCACGCCAATCCTGTATTAAAAATACAATTCAAAGATAGTGTGCTAGCGCCAAAAACCTCGGTAGCTGGAAGAGTGCCGACGCGGGAGGTGCAGCCGGTAATGTCCAGTACTGCCTGCGCCGACGATCGTCGCCGTGTACCTGTCTTCCAAAACTTCACGAGGCAGGGGCGGCACCGTCCCGCTCAAATGCTCATCCTCGGTGGCACCATCGATTTCGACGAGCTCGAAATAAGCTTCTTCTCCAAGCGCGAATTTCATCGGTTCGATATCGACACCCATCGTCCGCATTCCCGGGATAAAGCCGGCATCCTCATCGCGGTAGATGCCCAGGCACCCAAGAGGGTCCCGACCTCGCCGGCAATGGAGCACATTGGTAAAATGCCCCATCGATCGCACCCCCGTTCTTTCCCAATCGATCTCATCGTCCCCATCGAAGCATAGAATGAAACAAATCTCCGGGTCATCGGTCGCAACACACTCCAAATAATCCCCATAAATCCCGAAGAGGACGGTCAAATCGGTGCTCCATTCGATGCTAAATGGTTCCCCCGTCCCGTCCAAAGGGCTAACCTTCAGATAGTGCGTAAGCGGAATGGGACCCGCCACAAACTCCTCGAAACTCAAAAAAGGGCGAATAGATATCCCCCGCGTATATCCAGGCAGATCGATTTCCACCGTCCCTGTCCCGTCGGCTGAACCTCCGCCCGCTGGAACCAGCGCGTCATCGAGCAACTCTAATCGGTGCCGTTGAGCGCGCGGTCCTATGTCCCGCTTCTGAAAAATCAGATGTTGCCCGGCCCCGGTAGTGGTCTGCTCTATCGGAATCTGGAACCACCTAGGCTCGCTTCCATGCCCCGGCACCGGCTCTACCGTGAAGGGCTCCCCATTGGGCAATAACACGATGGCATCCTCCTTCGAGAACCCTTGGTGTTGCAAGTATGTCAGTTGAAACTTGCCCCGGCCGCCGCGCTCCCGGGGAGCAATGCGCACGAACAGCGGCGCACGCTGGTGTGTAAAGGTGTAGCCCACCGCCTGCCCCTGCGCGGTCTCGACTGTCCGACTGCCTTCCGAAGCTACCGGCCTAGATACATCCCGGCTATCGTAGACCTGCATCGAGAAGGTGTCGTCCGGTGTTCCTTCCCCTCGCAAAGCGAAACTGTACGTGCCTTCGCTGTCGAACCGATACCACTGAATGCTTCCCGGATGAAGCAATTCTCCCGCGATCGTTTCCTGCACCGTCGTCGCGCGTAACGGCGGCCGCCAGGCATCGGCAATCGTACAGCCCGGCGTACGCACATTGATGTCCGCCACGACTCCAATGTGATCGCTCAGCCGGTTGGGACCTGCTGTCCCGAAGGCCACTTCACGCCCGGTCGGCGCATCGTCATTCAGGCAATACGCCAAGGCCATGTGTTGAACCGCGAGCGAACGGTTCTCGTAGGGCACGGCCGGTTCGTTCATGAAGATGTAATCGGTGCGCCCATCGCTCTTCGCGCCCCCTTCGGTTGCGGTCAGACCGCGGTCCAAATATACGAAATCGACTACCCGCGGGTTACACTGCGCCGCCCACACGTCCTTCATCGTGTCCGTGAAGAACTCTCCCGGCGTATCGAATCGATTCCGCCATTCCAGCAGAGGCGGCGGCATGCCCGGTCCAGTTTCGAACTCTTTCTTCAAGTCGCCGTCGATGTTAAGCCCCCCGAGCAGCAGCACATGTTCAGAAGCCCTCTCTGCTTCGGGCAATGCCGCCAATGCCGCTTCAATCAGCGCACGCACTTCATTCAATTGTACCTGGCGGATTTCCGCGTCGGCACCTTCATCCAAGTGGCCAAAGACGACTAAATAACGCCGTCCGGTCCGCTCGCTGCGCACTCGCACTAATCCCGCCCCCTTCGATGTGAAACGATCCCATCCCGTGCCATTCGCGAACTTGGCAAAAGCCACCCGGCTGGTTTCGGGAGGGAGCCTCACTCCCAACGCATAACTCTCCACGCCGGTGGGCGGCGGCAGATAAGGCGCGGGCAGGCTCGGCAAGGGCTCGAACGGCAGGCGGCTGAACAGCATCAGACCACTATCCTCGAAATGATACCCGGCCCCCTCTATAAACCTCACCGAATACGGATAATGGCTTTGTAACATCGCGGAAAGTTCACCCTTGGCATTCGCATAACCCGCCACCGGCCACAACATCGGTGCCGCAGACTCGCAAAACCCCGCCTCCCCGGCAGCCAGGTTGTCGATCCACGTCGTGGACGATGCACCCAGCTTTCCCGTCAGGAACTCTTCCAGTCCATCCGCGATTGGGCTTCGCCCAAACCCGCAGGGATCCTCCCCATTCGTAAAGGCTCCTGCCAGCGCGATGATATCGAAGCTTTGCACATTCGCAGCAATCGCCCGTGCAATCTTTCGCAGGCGGTCCGGGATCGCATCGCAATTGGGCCGCCGCACCAGCGCCGCCAGCGGATTCGCGGCTCGCACGTCGAAGAAACCGACCCGTAGAGATTCCCCCAGCGGATCGGTCGTCAACGGTCGCCGTCCCGTCGCTCCGACGGGATAGCTGGGTATCACGCGGAAGCGAAAAAATTGCCGGTCCTCTTCCACCGGGAAGGAAAACGAGATGGGACAGGTCGGCGGGCCGCACGGCAGGCTGGTCAATTCGATATCTTCCGCGGCGGGCCGCCAAGTCCCGCCAATCAGATCGCTCGTGCTTTCGACTCCGAATTTTACATCCGTAATCTCCGGAGCCGGGTTCAATTCTACGACAACCCACGGCTTGCCTTCCCGCTCGACATGGCGAACTCTGAGTGGACTCTCCTCCTCCGCACCTTTCGGATCATAACCGAAAGCGTACTCCACGAGGTTCGGCTTTCCATCCCCATCCGGATCTGCGGACGGAAGGGTCGCAGCCCAGAAATCGTTCGTGCTCCAGGCAGACTGATGCCACGCGGCATACGGACCTGTAGCTATGAACTCGCTCACATTCCGCCCCGTGCCAGCCGTAAATGAACGCTCCGCGGGATCAAATGTATAATTTTCCAACAGCGGCTTCACCAAATACTGCCCCCCTTGAACAATGTTGAAGAATCGGAAATCTCCACTCGCCTCGGTCCGAGTGGCCACCGTTTTCCCACCCCCCGTCAATTGCATCGGAATACCACTGATCGGCTGCCCCCACGGATCTACTACTCGCCCGCTGGCCACTGCCCTTCGCTCTTCTCCCGTCCCCAGGACTGTCACTTGAAACCGGCACTCATTCGTCTGTCCGATCGAGGCGGCATGGCACAACACCTCCGTCGTTCCGGGCGGGAATAAACTGCCACTCGGCGGATGGCATACCACCCGTACCTCTGCGGAAGTGCATGCGTCGTAGGCTTTCGTCTCAAAATACACCACCGAGCCCTCGGGACTATGTCCCGCCACCACCACATTCGTCGGACATGGCCATACGAGGCAGGACGCCCTGATCGCCACCCCGTCCAACAATGCATCGATACCTCCCGGCCCGGAGATAAACGTGACCACATAGTCGCCGGGAGACAACACCGCTCCCATCGATGCCAGCTTCCATTCACCAAAGTTTCCGGGGTCGAACGACCCATCCGCGATCCGGTGCCCGCCAGCGTCGGCGATCTCCACGGAATACGAAGTATTACCCGGCCCAAACCCCAAAGCGGTATTGTGGAACCAGCTGAGCCGATGCTCCCCCGCCACCTTCGTCGCGAGCGTTTGAGAGATTCGATACGTTCCTGCTCCCCAGCCTAGGTCTACATATTGCTGCCCCTCCTGTGGGAGCGGCCAACCCGCCGTTTCGCCGCGAAAGACAAACGCCGGATTCGCAGTCCAGCCGTTCAGCGATATGCCTCCGAATATTCCATCGGCAGTGTGTGGCGGTTCCTCAAATCCCCCATTGAAAATAGTTTGCGCTTGAGTCAAAGCACTCGCGAAGATGAACAGGACCATTCCAAAGAGTGCGTTCCTCCGGCGTGGGCTCTGACTCGACAATCTCTCCCTTGCCTGCTTTTTCATACATTTCCCTTTTCCTTGTGGCGCCTAAAGGTGCTTCCCATGGCCCCATTCTCAATGGGACCATAGCCATTCTATCTATCCCGCACACCTCAAAAACAGAAAGTCACCATTGGATTCCTCTGCCTTCTGTATTTTCGATGATGGTTCGTATACCCGTCAAGCCCCCCCCCTGTTCAAGCGCCGAAGCGCCTCTCCATGACCAGCGGCAATCCAGGGATTTCAACTTTTTCCCGCTCGTTGTTCAGAGCATCTCCGCCAAGACTGGAAGCTGAAATGGCGCACAAAAGGTAGCTGGTGGGTGGGGGGTGGGCCTTGGGCAAGGGGTACAGGTGCGCCCGTGCCCGAAGCAAGCAGCGTGGTCGGGTGCGATGACAACTGCCAGTTCAGAAGTGGCGGCATCTGCCGGTAGGGCGCATCTCGGCACTGCCCCCGAGCGACGCCAGCATGCGGTTTGGCGCGAGAAACTGCCACGGGGGCAGTGTCAAGATGCGGCCCTGCCGGTATCCGGGGCCGACGGGCGGGACGCCCGTGCTACCCAACAGGACGCGGATCGGAGGGGGAGGGTGGATTCGGCGGGGGTTGTCGGGTATGGTGGGGTTTCGGTGGGAGAAACTTGATACGGAGGAAGTACTCATGAGCGCGAATTTTAAGACTTTGGAACCTCAGAGGAGCGGCGGGTTGGGGAAGAAGCTGGCGGTGGTGGCCGGTGTATTGGTCGTGCTGCTGGTGGTGGTGTTTTTCGTGGTCACGAGTTCGGCCTTCGTGAAGGGATTCATTTTGCCGAAGGTGGGGGCGGCGGTGGGGGCGAAGGTGGAGGCGGAGAGTGTGGCGTTGAGCCCGTTTTCGAAGATCGAGCTGATGAAGGTGAAGGTGCAGACGACGGGGGCGGAGCCGTTGGTGACGGCGGAGCGGGTGGTGGCGCGGTATTCGCTGTTCGATATTATCAAGGGGAACATCAAGGTGCAGGAGCTGAGCTTGACCGCGCCGGTGGTGCAGGTGGTGCAGGAGGCGGATGGGACGAGCAATCTGGACCCGATCTTGAAGAAGCTGGCGAGCGGGGAGAAGAGCAGCAAGCCGAGCGGTTCCTCGGAGCCGACGCAGCTTTTGGTGGAGAATATCTCGCTGAAAAACGGGACGGTGCGGCAGATCACGAAGTCCAGGGACGGGAGCGTGCAGCGGGCGGAGATCCAGAATCTGGAGGTGGCGCTGGATAAGCTGGGGAATAACCAGTCGGGGAAATTGACGGTGCAAGCCGGAGTGGCCATGTCCACGACGCGGCCGGGCGGGACGAACGATTCTTTGGCGGCGAAGCTTTCCGGTGGGTACGACATCGCGCTGGATAAGGATTTGATGCCGCAGACGGTGAAGGGGGCGTTGCAACTGGCGGTGAACGAGGCGAGCGGGGCGTACGCGCAGGCGGCGGGTTTGACGACGGCGATCGAGGCGGATCTGACGCCGACGGAGTTGCGGCAGGCGGCGGTGCGGCTGGCGAAGGGGACGCAAGCGCTGGGGCTGATTCGCGCGAGCGGGCCGCTGAATCTCGCGACGCAGGAGGGGAAGCTGAAGGTGGAGATGGTGTCGATCGACCGGAATTTGCTGAATCTGGCGGGGGCGGGCACGGATTTTCGGGAGTCGACGTTTAATTCGACGAATGAAATCGAGATTACGCAGAAGGGCCAGGTGCTGAATGTGGCGGGGGCGTTGATCGGGCAGAAGATCAGCGTCGCGCAGGGGACGATGGTGACGCCAGTGCTGGACTTGAATGTCGGGTATCAGGTGGGCGTGAACCTGGCGGATCAATCGGCGACGTTGCAGCGGCTGAATGTTTCCGCGCAGCAGTCGGCGCGGGAGATTGTCCGGGCCACGCTGGATCAGCCGATGTTGGTGAGCTGGGGGACGGCGGCGAAGGCGCAGAGCGTGCCCGATGCGGCCATCCGGCTGCAGGTGACGAATTTCAATCTGGCCGAGTGGCGCGCGGTGGTGGGCACGAATATTGAGTCGGGTCAGTTGGGGGTGCAGGGCACGCTGGCTTCGGCGGAATCGGGTCGGACGTTGAAGGCGGATTTCGCGGGGGGTGTGCAGTCGTTGAGCGCGGCCACGGGGACGAATCGTTTGAGCAATGCGACGGTGACTTTCTCGCTCAAGGGGACGGTGCAGGATATGAAGACGGTGGATCTGCCGGCCTTCGCGCTGGCGATCAGCCAGGCGGGCGAGGCGGTGCTCAGCGCGAGCGGGAGTGCGAAGACGGATTTGAGCACGAAGGAAACGACGGCCCAGGTGCAGGCGGATGCGGGTTTGGCGAAGTTGCTGGCGCTCGCACCGGTGGCGGGTGTGTCGATTTCGTCGGGCAAGGCGCAGTTCAAGCTGGCGATCACGGAATCGAGCGGGAAGCGTTCGGCGACGGGGAATGTGGGGCTCGCGCAGTTTACCGGCGGCTTGGAGCCGTATCGCTTCGAGAATTTCGGCGCGGGCGTGGATCTCGATGTGCAAATGGAGGGGCCGACTGCGACGATCCGCAAGATGACGGCGCAGTTCACGCAAGGCACGACGCCGGGCGGGAGCTTCGATGTGAGCGGCCAGCTCAATACGGACACCAAGGCCGGACGCATCGCCTTCAAGAGCGATCTGAACGAGAACACGCTGCGGCCGATCCTCGCGCCGTCCTTGGGCGAGAATAAGCTGGATAGCATCAGTTTTCAGGCGAACGGCGAAGCGAACTTGAGCGCGGCGGAGAATTCGATCAAGGCCGACTTGAAGATCGCGAATTGGGTGGTGTCCGACAAGATGGGGCCGAAACCGGCGCTGACGTTGGCGGCATCGCTGGATGGCGGGATGAAGGCGGAGGTGCTGGAGTTGCGCAAGGTGCTGCTGCAACTGTCGCCGACGCCGCGCGCGCGAAACGAGCTGCTCGCGCAGGGCAAGATCGATTTTTCGACGGTGAAGCCCGGGCCGAGCACGCTGTCGGTGAAGTCGGAGTCGCTCGATCTGACGCAGTATTACGACATGTTCGCGGCGAAGCCTTCGACCACCCAGCCTGCTGCTCCAGCTCCCACCAGCCCGCAGCCGGAAACAGAACCGGCGGCGATGGATCTGCCGATCAAGCAACTCACGGCGACGCTCGATATCGGGCGGCTGTATGTGCGGGATGTGGCGGTTTCGAATTGGACGGCCACGACCACGATTTCGTCAAATGTCGTGAAGCTCGATCCGTTCAAGCTGACGGTGAATGGCGCGCCGGTGAACATGAATGCGCGCGTGGATGTGGGCGTGCCAGGCTACAATTACAATGTCGGCTTCGGTGCGACGGGGATTCCGGTGGAGCCGGTCGTGACCGCGCTGGATACGAACAAGGCGGGGCAGATCGGCGGATTCATGTTTGCGGACGGGCAGATCTCCGGCGCGGGGATCACCGGGCCGAACCTCAAGAAGAACCTCGGCGGGAAGCTCGCGTTCAATCTGACCAATCTGAACTACCAGGTGCTGGGGCCGAAGATGCGGCGGATCATCGTGCCGATCGCGTTCGTGCTGCGCGTCAACGAAATCACGAACACGCCGATCAATTGGATCGGCGGGCAATTGGATATCGGCGGCGGGTATGTGAACGTGACGAAGATGGACGTGCAATCCGAAGCGTTCGCGGCGCAGGCGGCCGGGCGCATTACGCTGGAGAACGTGCTGACGAATTCCACGCTCGATATTCCGCTGGAGATTTCGCTGCGGCGTTCGCTGGCGCAGAAGGCCAGCCTGCTGGCGGCGGGAACGCCCGAAGATGCGAAGTATTCGTCGCTGCCGAAGTTCGTCACGGTGAAGGGCACTGTTGGCGAACCGGACCCGGATATCAACAAGCTGGTCATCGCCGGGTTGATCGCGAAGGGCGCGGCGGGGTTGGGGCTCAACCTCGGGAATGAGACCGCCGGGAAGGCGCTCAATCTGGTGGGCAATGTGCTGGGCGGCGGGTCGAGCACCAACGCGAATACCAATACGACCGCGACCGGCATCCTGAAGGGCTTGCTCGGCGGGAACAAGGCCGCCGAGACGAACGCCCCGGCCGGCGCCACGAATGCCTCGCCGGCCAAAGGTTTGCTCGATCTCTTCAAGAAGTCCGACACGAAGAAATAGCCCCCATGGAAAAGGTTCTCGCGTATCTCGAGACGAATCGGAACCGGTTCGTCCAGGAGTTGGTGGAGTACGTCCGCATTCCGAGCGTTTCGGCGCAACCGCAACATCGTCCCGATCTGGAGCGCGCCGCCGCTGAAATCGCGGCGCGGCTGGCCCAGGCCGGACTGGCGGTCGAGACCGTGCCGACCAAGGGCAACCCGGTGGTGCTGGCGACGACGCCCAAACGGCCCGGCAAGCGCCCGCGCTTTCTCGTTTACGGACATTACGATGTCCAGCCCGCCGAGCCGTTCGAGCTGTGGAAAACGCCGCCGTTCGAGCCGAAGATTCGGGGAGGGTTTCTCTACGGGCGCGGCGCCAGCGATAACAAGGGCCAGCACATGGCCCACCTGCGCGGCGTCGAAGCTTATCTGCAAACCGGGACGGAATTGCCGTGCGATCTCGTCTTTCTGATCGAAGGTGAGGAGGAAGTCGGGAGCAGCCATTTGCCGAAGTTTTTGCAGAAGCATCGCCGCCAGCTCGCCTGCAATGCCATTGTCATTTCCGACACCGGCATGCCGAGCCTCGACCGGCCCGCGCTGACGTATTCGCTGCGGGGCATCGCCGCGCTGGAACTGATCGTGCATGGCCCGTCGCGCGATCTGCATTCGGGCTTGTTCGGCGGAGCGGTGCTGAATCCCGCCGTTGCGCTCAGCCGCATGCTGGCGCAAGTCCATCGCGCCGATGGGAAAATCGCAATTCCGGGATTCTACGATGATGTGCAGCCGCTGGCCAAGCTGGAGCGGCGCGAACTCGCCAAGCTGGAGCAAGATCCGGTTGAGTTCGCGCGCTTTCTCGGCGTTCCGGCGCTGTTCGGCGAAAAGGGCTTCAGCGAAGTCGAGCAGCGCAGCGCCCGCCCGACCGTCGAAATCAACGGGCTGACCAGTGGCTATCAGGGTGCAGGGAGCAAGACGATCATCCCGGCTTGGGCACGCGCCAAGCTCACCTGCCGCCTCGTGCCGAATCAGCGGCCCGAGCAGGTTCTCGATACGGTCAGCGATTTCTTTCGCAGCATTTGTCCGCCGGGCGTGCGGTTGGAGATCGAGTGCGGACACGGGGGCGATCCCTATTACGTCTCGCCCACCGGCCCCGCCGCGCAGGCCGCTTTGGGCGCGGTGCGACAGGCTTTCGACGCCGAGCCTGTTCTGTTGCGTGAAGGCGGCTCGATCCCCATCGTCAACGATTTCAAGCGCATCCTGGGCGTCGAAACGTTGATGCTCGGGCTCGCGCTGCCGGAGGACAACGCGCATTCGCCGAACGAACGCTTCAGCCTCGAATCCTTCACCAAGGGCATGCGGATGAGCGCGCACCTCTGGCCTGCCTTGGCCGGAGCCTTTGCGAAGTAGCCGCAACTATTTCGCAGCGGATGCTTTCGCTGGCCGGACGATCTGAAGTATCGTCGGCTGCATGACACGCCCATACATCGCGCTCGGTCTTCTCGTGTTCGCTGGCCTGGCTGCGGGCTGCGCGCATACTAAGAATACTGCGGAGGCTCCGGCTGCCGCGAGTTCGATGCCTGCGGCCTTTGGCACGCCGAAGCTGGAGATTCTCGATCAGCAAATCCAGGCGAACCCCAAAAACGTCCAGGCGTATTCCAATCGGGGCTACGTCCGCGCCCTCCTCGGCCAGAAGGAAGGCGCTCGCGCCGATCTGCGGAAGGTGATCGAATTAAAGGACAACGGCCCAATGCGGAATCGCGTTGGCTGGGCCTACTTCAATATGGGGGACTACGTGGACGCCGTCCGCGAATTCGAAACCGCCGCCCGCCTGAGCGATCACAAGGCCCACTACGATTACTACTCCCTCGTGCTCGGTTACTGGGGCCTCGGCGATACCAAGCGCGCCCTCGAAAACTACCAGCTCGCCGTCGAACGCGACCCCCGCTTCGGCGAATACAAGACCCTCAACGAACGCACCAGCGAGTGGACCCCGCTCGAACGCCGCGCCATCCACGAAACCTACATTCTCTGGAGCAAAACCTGGCGGCCTTGATCGCTGCGTTTGCTCGCAGGCGCCCAAACACGCACCAACCGGGCCTTTCAATTTCGGATTTCGTCCCTCAGCGCAGCCCCGTTCAGAGAACGAGGGTTGCGCTGAGGGACTGAAAACGTCGAGGAACCGTTTGCTCCGATTGCTTTCGTTGTATATGAGGCTTCGGGCCGCAGCGATAGGTGGGGGCATATTCTATAACGATATTAGTCGTCGAGCTTTACTTATTACAGTCGCAGAAGCGTGCTTCAAATCGGACTTCCACCCGCACGGGGATTGTCTGAAGGCGAGCCACATTCATCTGGTGATCGAGACGCCCAAGGGCAATCCGGGGGCGGTGATGCGCTGACTTCCGATAACGGTCATGGCCGGGGAACTGCACCGGAGCAGCCCTGGGGAGACCGTTTCTCAGAGGCTGAGGTCTTCGTAGAGGGCGGTGTTGAGGTCGCGGGCGCGGCGGTGGTGGGGGCGTTCGCCGGGGAGGCCGTTGAGGACCCAGGCGACGACGAGGGCGTGGGGGGGATCGGCGAAGGCGCAGGAGGATTCGACGCCGCTGTGGCCGAAGGCGTCTTCGGAGGCGTGGCGGCCATAGCTGTAGGGCCAGGTTTCGACGCCGTAACGGTTCGAGTTCAGGATGAAGCCGAGGCCGAAATCGAGGGTGTGCAGGAAGGTGTGGTCGTAGAGTCCCTGGCGGTGGCGCTCACGGAAGAGGTCGAGGGTCTTGCGGGCGATGAGGCCGGGGCCGCGCAGGCCGAGAAGGGTTTCGTAGAAGCGGCCGAGTTCGCGGATCGGGCCGCGGGCGCTGCTGCCGGGGCGGACAAGGGCGAGGCCGGCGGCGTCTTGCAGCGGGAGCGGGATGGGTTCCGGGCCGGCGGTGTTGTAGAGCCAGCCGAGGCGGTCGCCGACCTGGGCGAACTGTTCGGCGGTGAGGTGGAGGGTGGTGCCGGGCATGGCGGCCGGGGTGAGGATTTCAGAGCGGAGGAACTCGGTGAAGGGGCGGCCGCTGAGGCGCTGGACGATCTCTCCGAGGATGAACCAGGCGGCGCGGGTGGAATAGCCGGCTTGCTGGCCGACGGGCCAATCGGGTTCGAGAGGGGTCTCGACAATGCGGCGGATCGTTTCGTCCCAAGCGAGGGTGGAAGAGAGCTTGTCGGCGAGGCGCAGGCCGGCGGTGTGGGTGAGGAGATGCCAGACGGTGATGGCTTCCTTGCCGCGCTGGCCGAAGCCGGGAAGCAAGTCGCCGACTCGGGCGTGGAGGTTGAGGTGCCCGCGCTCGAAGAGCTGCGCGATGGCGATGGCCGTGAGGGGTTTGCCGGAGGAGAACCAGCCGATCGAGGTTTCACGCTGCATGGGCAGGCCGCGGCGGGCTTCGCCGAAGGCGGCGTCCGCGACCGTGACACTCCGCAGGGAGGCGTAGAGCTGGCCGCCCAGGTGTTCCCGGCGCGCCATGCCCGCTTCGAGCACGGCGCGGGCGCGGGGAAGGCTGTCTAAATCCGACATGCGGTCGTTGTGGCTGAAGGAATGCCGGGACGTCAAGTTTGGGGATGGTGGCGGGTGGGCTGGTGAAGATATTCGTCTCGGCAAAACTCATCTCTCCGCCGAAACGTTCGGGCGAGGCGCCCGAACGGCACAGGCGGGGCGCCTGTGCTACCCAAGATGCCGGGGCCGTCCGGCGGGGGGCGCCGGACGGAACACGCGAGGGCGCGCGTGCTCCTCCAGCAGGTTAGTCGCGGACGGCGCGGTAGAAGCGCTGGGGGGCGGCACCGCTGCGGGGATCGAGGATGGGGTCGGGGGAGCCGCCGGCCGGGACCCAGCCGATGGGTTCCCAGGTGATGAAGTCGGAAGTGGCCTCGATGGACCAGGCGGAGGCCGAGCCGCCGGAAAGTTGGATCTCGGCGCGGCCATCGGGATGGAGCGCGATGGCCAGGGTGGGCTCTTCCGACGAAGCCGGAGTCGGGGCGCGATAGGCGGTAGCGAGTTTTTCGCCGGAACGATCCAACACATTCGATTCCTCCGAAGCGAAGACCAGGCCGGTGGGCAGCGCGGAGCCGCTGTCGCGAACCGTGGCGAACTCGATGATGGCCAGCTCGCGGAGGCCGGGGCGCAAGGATTGGCCATCGGGGAGGGCGAGGGCGATCCGAAGGCGGCCGGGATCGGCCGGGTCGATTTCGGAGCCGATGGCGGCGGCACGGAGGTCAAGGCCGGAGCGGACGCGCGGATCGCTCAACTCCGCGCGGTTGTAAAGAAGGCTGAGATCGAGGCGGCTTTCGTCGCCCTGGGCGGTCAGGACGAGCCGGAAAACCGCGCGGTTCGACCCGTAGGAGGGCAGGGCGAGGGCGTGGAGTTGGCGTTCGCCCGGCGGGGTGAATTCGACCGCGCCGATATCGGAACCATCCGCGGCGTTGGGCGTGCCAGCGATATCAAAGGCGCGCAGAAAGCCGCGCTGTTCGAAGCCGGAGCTGCCGGCGGGGCCTTGGTCGATGGCCGGGCTGCCGGGGAGGAGCGCGTGGGTGAGCAGGCCGCCGCCGTTGTCCTGCAGCGGGCCGAGACGCGCATCCTGGCCGATGATGTTGCCGATGAGGTCGCCGGCGAGGTCCGCCTCGGTGAGATTCTGGATGAGGTTATGCCCGGCCGAGAGGAATTCGCCGCGCAGATCGAGTCCGCCCTTGTCGCGATCCATGTTGCCCGCGATGATCGATCCGCCGAGTTCGGCGAGGCCGAAGTTGGCGAGGCCGGGGCCGCGCCGGGCGATGTTGGCGGAGACGGTGGAGCGGTAAAGGGCGAGGCTGCCTTCGTTGAGGATGCCGCCGCCGCCCAGTTCGTTGAGCCCGCCCAAGACCTGGTTGCTGCTGATGGTCGAGTTCTCGATGACGAGCATGCCGAGATTGAGAATGCCGCCCCCGCCGAGGGCGAAGGTGCGATTCCCGCTGACGGTGCTGTGCTCGATGGACATCCAGCCGTCCGCGCCGTTCACGATGCCCGCGCCGCGGTCCCAGGATTGGTGGGAGCGAACCTGCGTGCGGATCAGGCTGAGACTGCCGTGGTTCACGAGGCCGCCGCGGCCCCGGCTGATGGTGAGATCGCGGAGGATGACGGCGGCCGAATTAGTGACCGTAAGGACGGTCTGGCTGACGCCATTTTCGAGAATCGTGACTTCCGGGCCGGCCCCCTGGAGGATGAGATCCTTCTCGATCACGATGCTGTCGTGGTGGACGCCCTCCGGGATATGCACGGTCGCGCCGGGGGCAGCGGCATCGACCAAGGCTTGTACGGGCCCAATCACCGTGATGGGGAAGCTCGTGCTGACGGCGCGGCCGCCGGGCTGGACGGCCGTGATGGTTATCACGGTGGAGCCGAGGCGATTCGCGGAGGGGGTGATGGTCAGGGTACGATGAATGCCGGAACCGGAAAAGGTCATGGCCGTTTCATGCGCGAGGCCGGCATCGGTCGAACTGGCGGCGAGCCGCACGGAGGCCGGATCGACATCGAGCAAGGTGAACGGGATCGGCGCGCTGGGCCGCGCAGAGACCAGGCGCTGGGCCGGGATCGGAGAGATCGAGGCGGGCGGAGCGCCGGCCGGATCGGTGGTCAGCCGCAAGAGATCGAGGTCGAGAGCGGCGCTTGCATGGCCGAGGCGGAGACGGTACGTCCCAGCGGCGAGACGGAACTTGCGGGGAGTCGGGACCTGGTGCGCGGCCGGAAGATCGGTGGCGAACTGAGCCCAGCGCCAGGCATTCGGCACGAGTCCCGACAGAAAGGAGAGTTCCGTGGCCGGTTCGTCGCCAATGCTCACGGTGAGACTCACCGGTTCGGTCTGGCGGGCCAGCAGCCGTCCCCACAAGGTGTATTCGCCCGCGGCAGGGATCGTGACGGCGAACTCCAGGGCATCCGGCTCGCCTTCCGGGAGGAGGATGCTTGCGCCCTGCGAGGCGAGCGGATGGCTCACGACCGGCCATGAGCCGGCCGGGACACCGGATTCCGCTTCGAACGCCACGGTGTGGAGGTGCGCCACCACGACCTCGACGGAGTCATCTGCGCCGCGCGTGGCGAGGATCGTTACCCCGAGAGCGGGGTCATGGAAGGATTCGCCGACCGCGAGGGCGGCGTCGTACGGGCCGCCTTCGGAAAGCGGGGTCATGTCGAGCAGGAGCGGCCCGGCGCTGCCCAGGCTGGGGCTCCAGTTGACGACGATGGAGCGACCGGCCGGGCCATCCGTCCAGAGATGGGATCGGGTTTCGATCCAGTAAACGCGCGAGGAATCTTTGCGCAGGGTGAGGGCATAGGCGCGGCCCGGCACGAGGGAGGGGACATCGAAGGGATAGAGGCGGTAGACGCCATCCGCGACGATGTCCCGCACGGCCGATTCCGGGAACCAGCCGAGAGACTGCTTGGCATAAGCGCCGAATTGTTCGCGGGCCGAGCGGCCGCCGCCCATGACGTCGTAGCGATTGTCGTACTCCCGGGTGTAGCCGGGTCCGATGACGGAGCCGTCGGTGGTGCGCCAGCCATTGGCGTGATGAAGGCCGAGGTTGTGGCCGATCTCGTGGCAATAGGTGATGGGGTCGGAACCTTGCAACCAGGCCCCGCTGACGCCGACGCTCCCCCACGAGCTGCTGAGGACGCCGGGTTTGAGCTGGACGAGATGGAGGTCGTATTCGTTCGCGGCGAAGCCTGCGGCGGTGGCCGCTTCGCGCGCGTGTTTAAGCAAGAGCGACAAGCGCTCGCGTTTCTCATCGAGCGCGAGGTAATAGCTTTTCTCGCGCGGCAAGGTGAGCACGGGGGTGAGGGTGGGCTGGAGGGAGAGCTGGCCGTACGAATTATCGAGAAAGTACTCGCGGACGGCGCGGGCGATATTTTGCAACGCCGACTCCGAGAGCACGCTCTCCGGATCGTCGGAGAACACGACGCGCATGATGAGGAGTTTCTTTTCGCCGACGGCTGCTTCGACGGGCGCGCTGGCGACGTTGGGGCCGCCGGAAGTCGAGGCAGCCAGCCCTTCAGAGGCTTCGATGCGGGCGTTGAAGTCTTCGAGATGGCCGGGATCGCAGAGGTAGAGCAATTCACGGCCAAGTTGGATCGGAGCGGCGGGGGTGGCTTCGGCGGCGCTCACCGGACAACGGCTGGAGCCGGGCGATTCGACGAGGCCGAGTTCGGCTGCTTCGCCAGGATCGAGCAGGCGGGCGGGGTGTTCGTGCAAGGCCAGGGCGGAGCCGATCGCGATGCCGTGCATCGGGAGGTTGGACGCCGAACGCTGAGGGATGCGGCGGCCGTAGACATACGCGTCGTAGGTTTGGCCAGCGATCATGGCGACTCGGGCGGTGAGGGGGCCGGCGGGCGCTTCCCCGGGTTCGGGCACGCGGGCGAGCACATGCAATTCGCCGTGGCCGCCGACACGATCTTCGAGAAGCTCACGAACCTCCGGCGGCACCGCGCGCCGGATGCGTGCGGGCACGGCCAGCGCGAGGGCTTGCCCGGGGTTCGTTTCGATCATGCGGGCCATGACCGTGCGGCGTTCGGCCGCCAGGGCGGCGCCTTGGGCGAGGAGTGCGGCGGCGGCCTCCGGAGATTCCGCTTGAGCGTAGGTTTCGAACCAGCGATCGAACGCGGCGAACGCATCGGGCACGGTCGTGGACGCAGCCAGCCCAGAGCCATTCGGCGACTGGCCGGGATGAGGCGGAATGGATGAGGGCTCGCGATTCGGCGCAGCGGGGGTTGATTGAAGCGGCTGACGGGGTTGAGGCGACACCTGCCCCTGCGTAGCGGGCGCCGTTCCCTTCCCCGCCAGCCAAAGTCCAAAGGCGGCGGCGGCAAGACAGAGTACGACTGTGGTCGTTGTGGAGATTGCTCTCATTCGAATCCTTTCGAGTTCCCGAGAGCTCCCGACCGCGACCGATCCAGAACTCTCTAAGCGGGTCTACGCCAAGCCGAATGAGGTTCTTTCAGTTCATGATGCAGAATGCTAAGTGGCGTGGGTGGAGCGATATGCGCTGGAAAATCCAGTGCCGTTCGGCACTGCCACGAGACTATTTGGGAACCCGGATGGAGGAAGCAAGAGGCGCGACGACCGGCCGTCGCGGAGCAGAATCAGACGTAGAGCGAGGCTTGCAGATCGCGGACGAGGACGCTGGTGAAGGGGTAGCGTTTGTCCATGTCCGTCTCGAGACACTTCAGCACGATCTTCTCGAGCGGAGCGGGAATCTCGGGATTGATCTCGCGGGGAGTTTGGAACTCCTCACGGTTCAATTGCTGGCGAAGAATGTCGGCGGGGGTTTCGCCGGGGAAGGGTTTCAGGCCGGTGAGCAGTTCGTAGGCGGTGACGCCGTAGGCGAAGAGGTCGACGCGGTGATCGATGGGCTGGCGCTGGAGCTGCTCGGGCGACATGTAGCCGGGCGTGCCGGGGTTGCTTTTGGTTTTCTCGGGCTGATCGGGCCGCGGGATGGAGAGATCGAAATCGACCAGGCGGAGGGCTCCGTTCCGGCTGAGGACGATATTCTCCGGCTTGAAATCGAGATGGATGTAACCGCAGTCGTGCATGTGTTCAAGGGCCTGGGCGCTCTCGATGAGGATATGCCCGATGTGCTCGCCGAGCACGGGATTGGCCTCGGCGGCGAGGAGCTTGAGATTGTTGCCCTCGATATACTCCATCGCGAGATAATGCGAGCCGTCGATCTTGCCGTGTTCCAGGTAACCGATGACGAACTGGTGCTCGTGAATGCGGGACAAGACTTCGCACCCGCGCACGAAGCGGCCGCGGGCGGTGAAATCGAAGACGCCGGTCTTGTGCATGCGACGGATCGCGAGCGGCTGCTGGTTCTCATCGGTGGCGAGAAACAAGTCGGCCATGCCCCCGCTGTTGATCAGTTCCTGCAACTCGAAGCGCCCAAACTTTTCCGGAAAACTCATGGTCCCCAGCTTGAGATACTCCGGGAAGGCGGAGTTGGCAAACGCCGAGAAACGGCTTGCCGGAGGGGGGCCGGTCCAGGAAGTTGGCGGGCAGGGATGGGCCCATAGCTCAGCGGTTAGAGCAGGCGACTCATAATCGCTTGGTCCTCGGTTCAAATCCGAGTGGGCCCACCATTGAGCGGCAAGAATCCAAATAGAAGGCCAGCCGACGACCGGATGGCTCGAAGCCCGACGAGCGGCGGAGGCTGGAGATGAGGGCAAGCATCTGAATTCCCGCGAAGGACAGGTTCGCTTGGAGAGCAGTCGTTCGGGCGAGACGCCCGAACGGGACAGGCGAGACGCCCATCCTACCCAAAAGCAGGGGCTTGCCTTGGCCAGGGATCAGAGGGCGGCGTGGAGGATTTCAGCGAGCTGATCGATGGTGAAGGCGACGGGATTGGCTTTCATGCTGCTGGCTTGGGAGGCTTTTTCGGCTACGAGGCGAAGACCATCGGGTGGGAGGCCAAGGCTGGCGAGCCCGCCCAGCCCGAATTGGGCTCGAATTTCGCGTAACCAGCGCAGGGCGTCGTCCTCGGTCGCGGTGGGGTGGCCGGTCAGAAGCGCGGCGATTTCGCGGAGGCGCGGGAGGGTGTCGGGTTGGGCGCGGCCGGATTGAGCGGCGCGGCGATTGGCTTGGAGGACTTCCGGAAGGAGAGCGGCGCAGACGGCTCCGTGCGGGGCTTCGTACATGCCGCCGATGGGCGCGGCGAAGCCGTGAACGGCACCGAGGCCGGCATTGGCCAGGGCCAGGCCGCCGCAGAGGCTGGCCAGCGCCATGCCCCGCCGGGCGGCCGGGTCTTCCCGGCCTTCCGCGAGGATCGGAAGCGCGCGGGCGGCGTGGCGGAGGCCCTCGCGGCACAGCGCATCGGTGAGGGGATGGGCGCGGGGCGAGAGGAAGGGCTCGATCAATTGGGTGAGGGCGTCGAGGCCGGTCGTGGCCGTGATGGCGCGGGGCAGGTTCCAGGTGAGTTCGGGATCGACGATCGCCAGGCGCGCGAGGAGCTTCGGGCTGCGAAGGCTGGCTTTGACGCGCGATTCCGGGACGGAGAGGACGGCATTGCGGGTCACTTCAGCGCCGGTTCCGGCGGTGGTTGGAAGCGCCAGAAAGGGCAGGGGATCGGCCTCGAGGGGCAGGCCGCGGCCGACAACTTCGAGATAATCAAGCACGGGACGGGGATTCGTCGCGAGGGCGGCGATGGCCTTGGCGGCATCAAGGGCACTGCCGCCACCGCAGGCGATGACGGAGTCGGCGCGGAAAGCGCGGGCCCGCGCGGCTCCTTCGGCGACCCGCCCCACGCTCGGCTCGGCGGCAATGGGGAAGACTTCGCTGGCGATGCCTTCGGCAGTGAATGCTTCGACGAGCCAGGAACAGCGCTGGGTGTCGCGCCCGGTCACGACGAGCGCGCGCGGCCCGCAGGCCCGGACCGCCGGGACAAGGTCGCGGCGGCGTCCGTCTCCGAAGAGGATGCGCCCGGCGGTGGCGAACTCGAAATTCATGGGGCTGGGCGAGAAATCGAGCGGTTAGAGCGGTTCAAGAAATCCTGTGGCCATGCTAGCTCGCGGGTAGGACATCGGAAAACTTTTCGCTGCGGCGGGGCTCGGCCATCATGGGAGCGACGGTGTCCCGCCACGCGGCGTAGTGGAGCGTTTCCTTGTGCGCGGCCGGGGCTTCCGCCGTGCAATAACCTTCGATCAGGAGGAACCGGGTGGGGTCGTCCTGATGCTGGAGGAAATCGAACTGCGCGATGCCCGGTTCGCGGCGGCTGGCGCGGACGTTGGCGAAGGTCGCTTCCTTGAACGCCGCGACGGACTCGGGCTTTACGCGGATGTGGACATGGACAATCGAAAGCATGCGAAACGATAGGAATTGGGGCGGCGGTGGAAAGGCAATTGTCGCCCGCGCGAACGTGCCGTAACCTGGAGGCATGGTCGACGTTGCCGAACCTCCGTTTGCGAGGGTGGATCGATTTCCCACCCAGGCGCGCACTCCGCCCGCCCGGCTGGACGCGCTGTCCCGGGACATTCTCGCACTCAAGCAGCGGCTGAACGCGGTGATCCTGGCGCATAATTATCAAGTGCCGGAGATTCAGGACGTGGCGGATTTCGTGGGCGACTCGCTGGGGCTCTCCCAACAGGCGGCGAAGACGAGCGCGGAAGTGATTGTGTTCTGCGGCGTTCATTTCATGGCCGAGACGGCGAAGATTCTCAACCCGAACAAGATCGTGATCCTGCCGGACCAGGATGCCGGATGCTCGCTGGAATCGAGCTGCCCGGCCGACCGGCTGCGCGCCTTGCAGGCCACCAATCCGAATTTCTACACCATTGCGTATATCAATTGCAGCGCGGAGGTGAAGGCCTTGAGCGACGTGATCTGCACTAGCGGCAACGCGGTGAAGATCGTGAATGCGGCGCCCAAGGACCGCGATTTGCTCTTCGTGCCGGACGAGAATCTCGGGTCGTGGGTGATGGAGCAGACCGGGCGGCCGATGACGCTTTGGCGGGGATTTTGTTACGTGCATGTGGAGTGGACGCACGCCGCGCTGGTGCGGGCTCGCGCGCAGCATCCCGGAGCCCCGCTGGTGGCGCATCCCGAATGCACCCGGGCGGTGCGGATGCTGGCGGACGAAGTGTGCTCCACCGAGAAAATGGTGCATTACTGCAAAACCCATCCGGCCCAGGCATTCTTGATCGCGACGGAGGCTGGGATGCTGCACCGGTTGAAGAAGGAGTGTCCCGGCAAGGAATTCATTCCCGCGCCGACGGAAAGCTGCCATTGCAACGAGTGCCGGTTCATGAAAATGAACACGCTCGAGAAACTCCACGATTGCATGGAGAAACTCTCGCCGCGCGTGGAGCTAAGCCCGGAAATTATCGAACGGGCGCGCCGGCCGATCGAGCGGATGCTGGCGATCTCGTAAATCGCGGCGCGGAGGCGCTGCCCGATTGGGTCAGAGCGCGGGCTTGAGCCATTCAAACCGTGCGGCTCGAGTGTTGGAACGGGCCAAAAAGCCGGTTTCCAAGGTCTTCCCTTCGATGGCCTTGGCCCAGCCGGCTTGCCGGTCCGCGGGCGGCGGCAGTTCGGCGAACGACTTGTTTTCGCGAATGACCCACCAGGCTTCGAGGAGCACGCGGGCGATCTCGTTCACGGCCGTTTTGCCCTGAAGCTGTTCGTTCAACCAGGCCTGGGCGGCTTTCTCGATCTCGGGCTGGCTGGCGACCACCGCCACGGCGGAATTCACGATTTCAAAGGAGCCGTCGAAATGCGCGCGGATGAGGACGTCTTGCGCGGGTGAGGAGCCGAGTTCGGCGAGCAGCAGCTCGACGAGGAAGGGGGCGCTGAAGATCTGTTCGAAATTGGTCTTGAGCTGGGGGCTGAGCCCGAAGCCGACCAGACGGCGGAGGCTCACGTCTTCGGGCGCGCGGGTGAAAGCCTCCATGTGGGCGGCATCGATGGCCGCCTGCCGGATCTTCTCGATGTCAGCCGGATGGCCGAGCGCGGCCAGCGCATGGCGGTCGAACAGTTCGAACACCTTGGAATTGCCGCTGCCGACGCCGAGCAGGAGGAGGCCCTCGGGCAGGCGGACCCCGAAGGCGGGGGAGCCGGTCTTGAGCTGTTCGCGCACGTATTCGCGGCGGTTCTCGACGGCTTCAAGCCAGCGATAAGGTTCTTCAGTCATGCGATGGGGCGGGTCGGAAAATCGGAGCGCGGCATGGGGTAGAATCAGGAGCGGAGGCAGCGGGCCTGTTCCTCGGCCGGGATGGTGCGCACGCCGCCCGGTTCCAGCACCTTGATGGTGGCGTAGGTATTGGTTTCAGGATTGACGCCGCCGGTCGCGGAATCGAACTCGGAGGCGACGATCAGGAGCCGCAAGGCAAACTGCACGGCCTGGTCGAGGTTGTATTCCGAAGGCTTGGGGCGGCCATGCCGTTCCTGATAACTGATGATGCTGCGGATGCTGCCGGAACCGGACCCGGAGGCCGCATACCCGACGGCTTGAAATTGCGCGCCCAAGGGATCGTAGAAGTAGATCATCGGCTGCGGTTCGGCGGCCGCGGCATCCACTCCCGCGAAGAGCGGCACCACCACGCCCACGCCTTGCATGGTCATCGGCAAATTCTCGCGGAGAAGGCGGGCGAGCGCCCGCACCTTGGCCGGAAGGCTGAGAGGTTGCAACTGGCTGCGGCGGTAATACTCGAAGGAGGTTTGCATGACGCGCGCCATCTCGAAGGCCGTGGCCGGGACGCCGGCAATCGCGAGGAGCGAGGTGGCATCGATTTCGATCACTTTGTCGACGCGATCGGTGACGATGAGGTTCCCGGCCGTGGCGCGGCGGTCGCCGGCCATGAGCACCCCGCCCGCGTAATGAAAGGCAAAGACGGTGGTGGCCTGGGTTTGCACCGGAGCGGCGGACTCGGCCTTCCAGGGAGCAACTTGGCGCGCGTGAAGCAGGGATAGGAAATCTCCGGCGATGACCGGCGGCTCGCTCGCAGGCGTGGTCATCATTGGCCGGTGCGCTGGCGGTACCGCTTGGCCTGATCGGGATCGACCTTGCGCATGCGCTTGAGGAGTTCTTCGACGTTCGGCTTGTCCACCTTGGGGGCGGAAGGGCCTTCGCCGCCGCCGCCGCCAGGGCCTGGGGCGGTGGGACGTGTTTTTTGGGATTGATCCGGCATAAACAACGATGAGCTTATTCGGCCGCGCTGGCCAGCGGCCGCAGATCCTCCGGTTTGCGCGCGGCGTCCACATCCCGAGCATAACGCAGAATTTCCTCCGGCGCGAACAAATCGAGGAGCGAAATGCGGATGGGAGAGTCCTCGCCCTGAAGGGTGATGTGGTCCCATTGTGCGGCGAGGATGGCTTCGGGAAATTTTTGGACGCATCGGCCGCGAATGTAGGCACGCGTGGAGGGAGGCGGCTGATGCATGGCATGGAGCACTTCCTCCTCGGTGACGACCGGAAGCATCGTCCCGGCGGACTCGAGCTGATAGTACAGTCCGTCGTTCAGGTCGAGCCGGCTGTATTCGAGGTCCAGGGATTGCAGCCAGGGATCCTGGTCGTCGATGTGCTCGCGGCGTTGGAAATCGCGAATCAGCGCCATCTTGGCGACCCAATCCAGCCGGTCGTTACAGAGCATGGGAGAGGTTTCGAGGTCGTTCAGAACTTGCTCCCAATCGGCGACGAGCGATTGGCGTTCCGGGGTGTCGAGCGGGCAGGTCTCGCGCACGCGTTGGAGGTATTCGCGCTGGATATCGATGGCGGTGGCGGAGCGGCCACGTTGCAGCGGCGCGGCCCAGCGGAGGGTAAGGTCGCGCGAAATGGCGGGAAGCGCGGCGAGGGGATCGGCGAGCCGCGGATAAGCCTGCCGCGGCGCGCGGACGAGCGATTCGAGGACCAGCGCGGTCGTCCCAACCTTCAGCCGAGTGGCGAAGGGGGACATATTGGCATCGCCGATGATGACGAGGAAGAGCCGGTAGCGTTCGGGATTGGCATGAGGCTCGTCGCGGGTATTGACGATCGGCCGGCGCTGCATGGTATCGACGCTCTGCAGCTCGCTGAAAAAATCGCTGCGCTGGGCGATCTGGAAGCCGGGGGAAACAAAGCGATCCTCGGCTTCAATGGCGAACTTGCCGGCGCCGGCAAAAATTTGGCGGGTAACGAGAAACGCCTGGATCGACGGAGCCAGATTTTCCCAGGGAAGCGAACGGGGGAGAAGGTAATTCTCGTGGCAGCCGTAGCTATGGCCCAGGAAGTCGGTGTTGTTCTTGTAGAGCCGAACCGTGGAGCCCTTCGTCTCGGAGAGATGGGCGGCGCAGGCCATCAGGATGCGTTCGCCGGCGCGATCGTGCGCGACCAATTCGGCGAGGGTGGAGCATTCCGGAGTGCAATATTCCGGATGGGCATGGTCGTTGTAAAAGCGGGCGCCGTTGCCGAGGACGAGGTCGCTTTTGATCTCGGTGAAACTCAGTTCCCGCTGGGAATCCTGGGCGTAGTAGTTCGCCTCGTCGGTGTCCTGGCGGAGCTGGCCGACGCGGAAGCCGCGGGCGTCGCGGTGCGGGTCTTCCTCCTGGTAGTCCCACCGCATCCAGACGCCCGGCTCGGTCGCGCTGCGGACGAGCGCGATTGATTCGGCGACGACATCGATCTCCTCGGTCGTGTCGCGGGAAATGCCCACCTCGGTTTCGAGGCCAAACTGGATCGGGTCCTGCACGGAGGGGGAAAGCGATCGGAAAGGTGAGTTAAGGTTTCGCTAGACGATGCGGGCGGGGGATCCATCGCCTTTGCGAGGGCGCACCGGGCCGAGCTTGATGACATTGTCGGGATCGAAGTCGGTGAGCTTGAGCCAGTCCTCGGTCAGATCGGTGGAAGGGAACAAATCGTTTTCCTTGTACTCCTGTTCGAGCGCGCCGAGCAGATCGGCGCGGGAAAGGGAGGGTTCGCTCTTGGATTCGATGGCGCGCTTGATGGCGAGGCCCTTGGCGCGCTCGACTACGGCGGCGATGATGGCGCCGCTGGCCAGTTCGCCCCGGTGCAAAACATCCCGGCGCCCGCTGCGGTAGATGACCTCAAGAAATTCGTTCGCCGCGTTGTGAGTAAATTGGGCTTTGACGACCGCGTCGACCAGATCGGCGCGGGGCTCGGACAGCGGCAAGGTTTCGCGCAGGTAAATTTCGTAGATGCGCCGGGCGCCGTCTTCGCCGGGACGGCGGACGCGGATTTTGCGGTCGATGCGGCCGGGCCGAAGGATCGCGGGGTCGATCAGGTCGGCGCGATTCGAGGCGAGGATGACGACCACGTTTTGGAGCGGATCGAGCCCATCCATCTCGGTGCAGAACATCGGCACGATGGTGCTGCTCATGCTGTGGTACCGGCCGGCGCGGCGGGTGCCGAGGAGGGATTCGGCTTCGTCGATGAACAGGAAGGCCAGCGCGCCATCTGCGGCCCGTTCGCGGCACTGGGCGAAGAGATCGCGCACCTGCCGCTCGGATTCGCCGACCCACATATTCAGCAGTTCCGGGCCTTTGACGTGCAGGAAGAATTCCGGGTGATCGACGCCCGAACGGTCGCGCAACTGCTGGCGGAGATTGTAGGCGGTGGCCTTGCCGAGAAGCGTTTTGCCGCAGCCGGGCGGGCCGTAGAGCAGGAAACCCTTCGGGACGTGATGATCCAGCTTTTTGAAAAGATCCGCGTGCAGCAGCGGCAGTTCGATGGTGTCGCGAATGGCCTGAACCGCTTCATCCTGCCCGCCGATGGACGCCCAGGGGAGGACCGTGACGCTTTCGAGCGAGCGTTCGACGCGCTTGCCCATGCCGATCACTTCGAGCGCGACGCGCTGGTTGGCGTCCAGGCGCACCTCAAGGCCGGGCTTGAGTTTTTCCTTCGAGAGCAGGCTCGAGCGGAGAATGACGAGGGAGGAGAGGCCGGATTCCTGGCCGATGCGCAGCCGGCCGTCGGAGAGGAGTTCGTCGATGCGGGCGATGGGGCCGCTGCGGTCGAAGCCGAGGGCCTGCACCACGGCGAACGCCTCATTGAGCAGCAGGCGCTGGCCGGTCTGCAAGCTCGCGAACGGGATGGCCGGGTCCACGCGGCTGACGTAATCCGTGCCGCCGACGCAGACATGGACGCGCTCCTGCTCGAGAACGGCCAGCAGAGTGCCGATGCGGAAGGCTGGCGAACGCAGTTTTTCGACGGCGGCATCGAGCTTCTCCAGGGCCTCCCGAGCCTGATGGTTCATCTCTTCGATTCCGGCGATGCGCTCGCGCAGATAGAGCAGATCGAAAATCGACGCATGGCGCGGCGGGAGTTGCGAAGCGATGAGATCGACCAACTGAAGCGTGGAAAGCTTGTCGAGTTCTTCGCGCGACAGGAGGTCTTTCAAGGAGGAAGCGCCCGGCTCGTCCGTGGGAACGGCGGGAGGCGCCTGGGGCCCTCCCTTCTTCTTCGACTCGGCCATGGCGCAATCTAGCCCGCGCCGGATGATTTGCCAAGGAAGCGGCAGCGATTTCGCCCGGCTTGCGCGGGCCGGGGCATGCTGTAAGGTCCGGGGGTCGAAACAAGACAAAGGAAATATGGCTGCTGCGAATATTGTGCATGCGACGGAAGCGAATTTCGACGCAGAGGTGGTAAAGTCGTCCACGCCGGTGCTGGTGGATTTTTGGGCCGAGTGGTGCGGGCCGTGCAAGATGATTGCGCCGGTGCTGGATGAACTGGCGGCCGAGTACGACGGCCGGGTGAAGATCGCGAAGGTCAATATCGACGATCATCAGAACCTGGCGGCGCTGTACCGGATCACCGCGATCCCGACCCTGCTGATTTTCAAGAACGGCCAGGTGGCCGAACAGTTGGTGGGCGCTAAAAGCAAACGGGACTTGAAGGCGAGCCTCGACCGGGCGGCCGCCTGACCCGAATCCGGGGGATAAGATGGCGCTGATCGTCACCCCGGGGCAGTTGCATCGGCGCTCGGACTTTTACATGCAGCTCCGGGCGTTGATCACGGCCGGGCTGCCGATGATCCAGGCGCTGGAGAATCTGCGCGGCACCTCCCGGATGGACCGGCGCCCCCTCGGGCAGGCAATCCAGGCATTGACCGCCGGTTCCACCTTGGCGGAAGCCTTCGCCGCGGCGCCGAAATGGCTGCCGGATTTCGATCTCAAATTGATCGAAGCGGGCGAGCAGAGCGGGCGGCTGGAGAGCGTCTTCGAAACTTTGGGCAACCACTACAAGCAGCGCGCCCAACTGGCCAGCCAGATGATTTCGGATATCATGTATCCGGTGTTCATCCTCCACCTCGCCGTGCTGGTCTTTCCGGCCTCGGCCTTGACCGCTCTCGTGCGGGACGCGAATGCCGGCAGTTTTCTGCAGCAGAAGCTCTCGGTGCTGTTTCCCATCTATCTGATCGTGGCCGTCTCGATTTACGCGACCCAGGGGACGCATGCGCGCGCCTGGCGGAACCTGATGGAACGGGTGTTGAATTTCGTCCCGCTCCTGGGTTCGGGGCGCAAGCATCTGGCGCTGGCCCGGTTTTCGTCGGCCCTCGAGGCCTTGCTTTCGGCGGGGGTGCCGGTGATTCCCGCGTGGAGCATGGCGGCGGATGCCAGCCATTCGCCCGCGATCCATCGGGGGGTGCAACGGATGCTCCCGCGCGTCCAGGCTGGCGAAACTCCCGCCGAAGCCATCCGCCTGCTCGCGGTGTTTCCCGACATGTTCAAGAGCCTGTACTCGAGCGGCGAACTCAGCGGGCAGATCGACGCGACGTTGGTGCGCTTGAGGAATTACCATCAGGAACAGGGGACGCAGAAGATCCAGAATTTCGGCCAATGGACGCCGCGGCTGCTGTTTCTGATCATCGCCATCGCGATCGGCTTCCAAATCATCGCCTTCTATACGAGCTATTTCAGCGGGGCCTTTCAGGGGTTGTGAGCCTGCTCCTTGGGAGGCGGCTGAGCGCTGGCGCGGCGACTTCTTGAAGTGGACTATGTCGCGGTTTGGAGCGTCCGAACATGCGCGGCGGCGGCTTTCATCAAGCCGCGGAGGTTATAGCCCCCTTCCAACAGGCTAACGAGCCTTCCCCCGGCGTGTTCTTTGGCGATGTGGAGCATAAGTTTGGTGAGGTCCACAAAATCGTCGTCGGAGAGCGTGAAGTTGCCGAGCGGATCGCCTTGGCGGGAATCGAAGCCGGCGGAGACCAGGACCAGCTCCGGTTTGAATTTGTTGGCCGCGTCGATCAGGCGCTTCTCGAAGGCGCCGTAAATTTCGGCGCGGCCGGAGCCCGCGGGGAAGGGATTGTTCACGATGCAGCCCAGCCCTTTGCCGGAGCCGGTTTCGGAGGCTTCGCCGGTGCCGGGATACCAGGGGGATTGGTGCGTGTCGAAGAACAGGACGGAGCCGTCGTCGTAAAAGATGTCCTGCGTGCCGTTGCCGTGGTGGACATCCCAATCCGCGATGAGGACCTTGCCGATGCCATGCTTCGCTTGTGCGTAGCGCGCGGCGATAGCGATGCTGTTGAACAAGCAAAACCCCATGCCGCCGGTGGGGCGGGCGTGGTGGCCGGGAGGGCGGAGCACGCAGAAGGCATTTTTGACCTTCCGCTCCATGACCGCATCGACGGCCCGCAACGCTCCGCCCGCGGCCAGGAGCGCGACATCGAAGGACTGCGGGCAGATGTTCGTATCGCCGGTGCTGAGGTCGCCGGAGCCGCTGGCCACGTCCCGGCGAGCCGTCTCGAAATACGCCGGGGTGTGGCAGCGCAGGATGTCTTCGCGCTGGGCGGGCGTTGGCTTGATCGGCGTCAGTTTCTCCATCAAGCCTTCGTCGGCCAGATGCTTCAGGACCACTTCGGCGCGGCGGGTCGTCTCCGGATGACCCGGCGGCGTGACGTGTTTCAGATACTCCGGCGAACTCACCAGTCCCGTGGCAAGGGTATTCATAAATGCGTGATGGGGGCGCGAACGGCTTGGCCCGTTGCTTCCCCGCGCCAAGACCCTATGCGCGCGGCTTGCTGGACGTCAACGGTTGGCGTGGATGCGGCAATTCCAGATGGCGATTTGTCCCTATCTTGACGCGGTAGTTCGGCGTGGGCAACTTGAGACCGGATGAAGACGATCACCGCGCAGCAAGCCGCTGAAGGATTCGACGATGACGCCCGGCTGGCTCATGCCGGCGAAGAAATCCTGGTGACGCACGAAGGACAGCCTTGGGTGGTGCTGGCACCCGCACCGGAAGCCAGTCCGTCCCGGCATTCGGCCGAAGCTTCAACCGCCTGGCCGGATTTCGAGGCGCATTGGCAGCGGCATTTTCGCCAGCCGGGCGGGGGCCTGACTGCCACCGAGATCCTGGGGGCCGAAAAAGAGGATCGGTTTTGAAGGCCTATTTCGACAGCGGCATTCTCTTTAAACTCTACTGGCGGGAGCCCAACTCCGCGGAAGCTCTTCGGTTGATCCGACAATTTGACTGAGTTGCTGGCTCCTTGAGCTAATTTGAACTCGATTCAGCCGAAGCTTCGCCAGGGCTCAGCGCGCCGGACCGCTCAAGTTTCGCCTCCGGTTGCCGATGATAGGCCGCGAGCGGCGCGGGTCGCCTTAACGAATGAATTTCGCGGGATTTAGTTTAACCTGGTTCGATTGCCTGTTGCTGGGCGCTTTGATTTTCGGCGTGGTGCGCGGACGCAAGCGCGGGATGTCGGAGGAGCTGCTGGATGTGCTGCAATGGCTGTGCATCATCGTCTTCGGCGCGTATCTGCATGCGCCGCTGGGGCGGATGCTGGCCGGTTCCGCGGGGATCGGATTGCTGCTGGCCACCGTGGTGGGCTACGTCGTGGTCGGGCTGACGGTCATGCTGATCTTCGGGAATATCAAACGGGCGGTCGGCGAGAAATTGCTGCATGCCGACGCCTTCGGGCGGTTCGAGTATTATCTGGGGATGACGGCGGGAGCATTGCGGTGCTTCTGTGTCGTGCTGTTCTGGACGGCGCTGTTGCACGCCAAGCAGACGACGGCGGCGGAGCTGGCCGCCACCGCGAAGATGCAGCAGGACAATTTCGGGTCGATTTCCTTCCCCACCCTCGGGTCGCTGCAAAACACCGTGTTTCGCGAGTCGCCGACCGGCAAATTCATCGCCAAGCACCTGGCCGACCAGCTTATTCCGCCCATCCCCGTGCGCGGCGGAGTGCCGCGCGCCGATACGCCCGCCCGGCGGCAGCAGCGCGACATTGATGCCGTGCTAAAGTAGGGTAGGCTGCGGGCGGATGCCCGGGTTGATTTCGGAAGCGACGAAAGAGCAGGTTCGCGCGGCGAACGACATTGTCGATGTCATCGGCGCGGCGATTCCGCTCAAGCGGGCCGGCGCCACCTTCCGCGCCCTCTGCCCGTTCCACAAGGAGAAGACCCCCAGTTTTCACGTCAACCCCCGGCGGCAAAGCTTCTACTGCTTCGGCTGCCACAAGGGCGGGGATGTCTTCACTTTCATCCGGGAGTATGAGGGGCTCGATTTCATGGGGGCGCTCAAGCGGCTGGCCGAGCGCGCCCGCATTCCGCTCCAGTTCGACGACAATCCCCAGGCGCGGGACGACAAGTTCCTGAAAGATCGGCTGCTGGAAATCCACGAGCAGCTCGCCCAGCGCTGGCAGGTCTGCCTGAGCAACGATGCCGCGGGCCAGCGGGCGCGGGATTATCTGGCCCAACGGAGGGTTTCGCCGGAAGCGGTGAAGCTCTTCCGCCTCGGCTTCGCGCCCGATTCCTGGGACGACACGGTTCACTGGGCGCGCTCGAAGAATTACGATCCGGCGCTGGTCGAGCAGGCGGGGCTGATTCTGCGGAAGGAGAACAGCGATCACTTTTACAACCGGTTTCGCGGGCGGTTGATGTTTCCGATCTGCGACGAGCAGGGGCGGGTGATCGGGTTCAGCGGCCGGGTGCTGCCGGGCGATCCGGACGAGCGCAAGTATGTCAACTCGCCCGAGACTCCGTTGTTCACGAAGAGCCGCGTCATGTTCGGCCTGGATAAATCGAAGCGGGCCTTGCTGGACCAGCAGTCGGTCATCATCTGCGAAGGGCAGCTCGATTTGATCGCCTGCTTCATGGCCGGGGTGCAGAATGTGGTGGCGCCGCAAGGAACGGCGTTCACGGCGGAGCACGCCCGCATCCTCAAGCGATATGTCAAGGAAGCCGTGCTCTGCTTCGATTCGGACAATGCGGGCCAGCGGGCGACGGTGCGGGTGTTGGACGATCTGCTGGCCTCGGGCCTGGCCATTCGCGTGGCTTCGGTGCCGTCGCCGCACGATCCCGATAGTTACATCAAGGAGTTCGGCGCGGATGCCTTCCGGCAGGTCGTGGCCGACGCCGAGGATTTCTTCGAGTTCTACCTGAATCGCCTGTGCGCGACGAACGACCTCGGTTCCGATCGCGGCCGGCAAACGGTCGTCGCGGCGATGGCCGAGGCCATCGGCAAGGCGCAGGCGCGCGATCAAACGCTTTTCGACAAGTATGCGCGCCGCACCGCCGCCCGGCTGGGGCTGAGCCCGACCGCGCCGATGGAGGCCTTCCGCCGCCTGGCCGCCGCGCCGCGCCGGGCGGCGGCGGAACCGGAGGAGGGAGCGGCCGAGGCGCCGCGCCCCGAAATGCCCGCTCCGGCGCGTTACGAGTACTGGCTCCTGCGGCTGTTGCTCGCCTGCGACGAGGTGCTCGACTGGGCGCGGGCGCATCTCGATCCCGCCTGGATTGCCCATGCCACGGTGCGGACGATTACGGCCCACCGGCTGGCGCATGATGCCGATGGGAATCCGGTTTCGCCCCACGCGATCCTGGATCAACTGCCCGACGCGGACGCCCAGGCGCTGGTCAGCCAGGCTCTGGTGGATGAGCACCCGCCGCTGCAGCCCGAGCAGATTGCCGAAGTCGCCGCCCGGGTGCGCAACGCGCAACTGGACCGGCGGCTCACCGAGATTCTGCAGGAGCTGGGCACGCCGGACCTGCCGGCGGAAGACGGCCGGCGGCTGTTGGAGGAGCAATCGGCGCTGCGGATCAACCGCAAAACGCCGCTTCCGGCGTTTAAGGGGTTTTAAGAGTTGGTGCAGGGGCCGGTTCGGCCGGCGGCAGGAGCACGGGCGGGGGAAGTTCGACGGCGTTCGGCCGCTCGAATCGAACCTCCTGGAAGCCGAGGTGCAGCAGGAGCGTCCGCAACTGGAACTCGGCCCGTTCGCGCGCATCCTTGAGAATGCCATTGGCGCGCGCCCCCGTGCGGAGATCGGCCACCGCGCCGCGCCGGGCATGTTGTTCGAGGTCCTTGTCGAACTCCCGCAAGAGGCCGGTCGTGCGCTCGATCACCTGCGTTTTCTTCTCGTCGAGGTAGGCATCGGTGATGCGCGGCTCGGGCAGGCTCAGGGTGATGGTGCGCTCCCGAATTACCACGTCGTCGGGTTCGAGCGCGCTGAAATCGATGCCGGCCTTGACGACGCCGTGGGCGAGCAGGAGCAGCCGGTTCTCGCCGTACCATCTGGCATCTTCGAGGATGACCACGCGTTCAAGGACGTACTTCACCGTGACGAACTCGGAGAGGGTCTGCACCTGGCGAATGACCAGCGAGGTGTTCAGCAGCGTCTGGCGGCGGCCCTCCTGCCATTGCCCGCCGAGCCAGCCCAGCACGAAAACGACGACCGCCAGAAGCGCGCCGCCGGCGGCCAGCAGGACGATTCGATGTTTCACAGACTCAATCTTGAGCCAGAAGGCCCGCCCGGCAATGCCATTTTGCGCGTGAGAAGTTTCGGGCGGCGCATATCCTTAGCCCCAATGAGTACGAATCGCCCGGGATCGTTCCCGGTTTTCCGGCCCCGCCGGTTGCGCGCCACGCCCGCGCTGCGCCGATTGACGGCGGAAACGGAGCTGTCGGCGGGGCGCCTGGCGCTGCCGCTCTTCGCGCGGGACGGCGAGAAACTGCGGCGGCCCGTGGAATCGATGCCCGGAGTCCATCAGCTTTCGCCGGACGAAATCCTCAAGGAGGCGTCGGCGGCCTTCGGCGCGGGCGTCCCGGCGGTCTTGCTGTTCGGCATTCCCGAATCGAAGGACGATCAAGCCTCCGGCGCGTGGGCGGAGGAGGGGATCGTCCAGCGCACGGTGCGCCTGTTGAAGCGCGAACTGCCGGAGCTGGTCGTCATCACGGATGTCTGCCTCTGCGAGTATATGAGCCACGGGCATTGCGGGATCGTGGAGGAGCGGCACGGCCGCGTCGAAATCCTGAACGATCCGTCGCTTGAACTCCTGGCCCGGACCGCCCTGACGCACGCCGAAGCGGGCGCGGATCTCGTGGCTCCCAGCGACATGATGGATGGCCGGATCGGCGCGATCCGCGCCCGGCTCGACGAGAACAGGCTGGAACATACGCCGATTCTTTCCTACGCCGCCAAGTATGCTTCCGCCTTTTACGGGCCGTTTCGCGAGGCCGCCGAATCCGCTCCGAAGTTCGGCGACCGGCGTTCCTACCAGATGGACCCGGCCAACGCCGAGGAAGCGTTGCGCGAAGTGGCGCTCGATCTGGCCGAAGGGGCCGACATGGTGATGGTGAAGCCGGCGCTGGCCTATCTGGACATTTTGCAGCGCGTCAAAGCGGAGTTCCGCTGCCCGACCGCCGCCTACGCGGTCAGCGGCGAATATGCGATGATCAAGGCGGCGGCGGCGCGCGGCTGGCTGGATGAGCGTGCCGCGTTTCTCGAGGCGCACCTGGCGCTGCGCCGGGCCGGGGCGGACTTAATCATCACGTATGCGGCCGTCGATCTCGCGCGCTGGCTGGCTTGATCCGGCCGGCGGCCAAGTTCGGGCTCGAAATGCCGCCATGAACGAGCCACCTTGTCTCCATGCGTAGAAAGAGCATTGCGGTGGATTTCGGCACCGGAGCCCGGCCGCTCCTGCAGCGGATGTTGCGCATTCATGCGGCGATCCGCAGCGGCACCTATCCGAACACCAACACCCTGGCGAAGGAAATGGAAGTGGCGTCGCGCACGATCGGGCGGGACATCGAGTTCATGCGGGATCGCCTGCAAATGCCTTTGACCTTCGATCTGCTCAAGAACGGCTACTATTACTCCGGCAAGGTCGGCGAGTTTCCCACGCTGCAAATCTCGGAGGGGGAGCTGTTCGCCATGCTCGTGGCGGAGAAGGCCCTCCAGCAATATCGCGGCACCAGTTTCGAAGCGCCACTCGTCAGCGCCTTTCGCAAGATGAGCGAGAGCCTGCCGAACAACATCTCGTTCAATTTGAGCGAATGGGACGGCGCGATCTCGTTCAAGACGAGCGCCGAGCCCAACCTGAATCTCAAAGTCTTCGATGTCCTAGCCAAGGCGACCACGCACCAGCAGCAGCTCCGGCTGATGTACCGCAAGCCGGGCAATCCCGCTCCCGAGCCGCGCGTGGTCGATCCGTATCACCTGGCGAACGTGAACGGCGAGTGGTTTCTCTTCGCGTACTGCCACCTGCGCAAGGGCATCCGCACGTTCGTGCCCGCGCGCATAGTCGAGGTGTCCCGCACCGGCAAGAAGTTCGTCCGCGATCCGAAGTTTTCGGTGGAAGCCCATTTGCGGGATAGCTTTGCCGTCCATTCGGGAACCGAGGAGCACAAGGTCACCATCCGGTTCTCCGACAAGGTGGCGGATTACATTCGCGAGAAGAAATGGCATGCCTCGCAGAAACTTCGGGAACTCCGCGGCGGCGGGGTGGAGCTGCAGCTCAAGCTGTCGAGCCTGAAGGAGATCGGCCGGTGGGTGCTTTCCTGGGGCGGCGAAGCGGTGGCGCTGGGGCCGGCGGCGTTGGTGGCGCAAATTGCCGATGCGGCGCGCGCACTGCACCAGCATCATCCGAAGCCGGCGGCGCGCAAGCCCAAGGGCAAATAAGTTCAGTCCGCGAGCCGGGCGAGGATTTGCGGGATGGGCACGCCCCGCACGAGCACGGATTTGTGCCGCGCGGCGGCGCCGCGGAGCAATTGCACCGCGGACTTCGGGCAGTCGAGGCGGTCCGCGAGGAAGCGCAGCAGTTCGTCGTTGGCGGCGGAGTCGACCGGGGGCGCGGCGATGGCGATCTTCAGCTCGGCTCCGGCCGGCCCGACCACGCGGTTGCGGGAGGCGCGGGGCTGCGCCTTGATGGCCAGGCAGACGCCGTCGGGGGTCTCGCGCAGCCAGGGAGGGTTCATAGCGGCAGGCGCTGGTAGAGCAGGCGGACGAGCGGTTTGGCGGCGAACTCGGCGAGCCCGATGACCGCCAGGATGCCGAAGACCGGGGCGAAATCGAATTTCGGGAACCGCAGAAAGCGGACCGGGGAGAGCAGCGTGGCGGACACGCGGTTGAGGTAGTCCCAGAGCGGATGGTCCCCGAGGTAAACATGGGCATTGAGGAGGTGCGCGGCGAAGAGCCCGATCAGCGCCCAGCGCCAGACCAGGTAGCTGGCCAGACCGAGGGAAGCTCCTTGGGCCCAGACCTGCCGGGCGGGCCGGTCGGCGGGCAGCAAATCGAGCCAGCTCAGCGGCGAGGCCGCGCCCACCCAGGCCAGGGTGGAGACGACCATCGGCAGCAGGAGCAGGAGGCCGGCCGGAAGTTTGCCGAGCCAGCCGAGCTGGGCGCGGATGAACCGTTTGACCGGATGCTCGGTCGGCACGCGGAAATCGATCGCGGCCACGAGGAGCAATCCACTGTAGACCGCTCCCAGCAGCAGGGCGAAACTGCCGAAGGAGAAGAGAAAGGCGCGGCTCAGGTAATCGGTGCGGAAAGGCAGGGTGATCGCGCCCAGATCGAGGAGGGCGGTCCAATTCAAGGCGCTGCCGATGCTGTGGTAGAGGAAGGCGCGCACGACCAGGAGCAGGGCGAGACCGCCCAGCGAAAACCACGGGCGAAGCGGCGCGCGCTCGGTCCGCTTCAGGGAATGCGCCAGGGAGAGCACGGAGACCGGCGCTTTCGAGGCCAGCATACCGGCGCGCCAATCGGCCCACAACACGAGCCCGGCGAGATTCAGAATCGCATCCAGCAGGTTCATCGAACGCCGATAGGTTCGAGAAACCGCCAAAAAGCGCAATCGCGCAATCGCGCGGGCGCGAAGTTTGTTACGCCGCGACCGGCTGGAGGCGGGTCCACCAGTTCTTCATGGCGCTGCCGAGGGGGCTCTGTTCGTCCACCGGCATTTCGGAACCGTCGGGCGGCGGCTCGCGTTTGACGAAGTGGGCGGTATTGGCCAGCTCCGGTTCCCAGAGCATTTCGGCGATGGCGGGCATGTTCTCCTCCAGCTCCAGTTCGGGCGGATACTCGAGGAGGACTTCCGGCGTCTGCCCAAAGGCGATCGCATCCCGCACCCGTTCGAGGGTGTTGGCCAGATGCACCGCGGTGAGCGCGGAAAAATTGGGCCGGAGAAACCGAGCCGGAATATGATGGGCGGCGACGGCTTCGATCACCGCGCCGGGCAATCCCCAGAGGCCGAGCAGGTAACCGCCGGCTTCGGCGTGGTTCGCGCCGATCATTTCGGTCTCCACTTCGGCGGCGCCGCGCTGCGTGGCGCGGGCCATCTCCTCGACGGTGGCGTAGTCGAAATCCAGATTGACCGCGAGGGCGACTTTCCCGAGGTCGTGGAGCAGGCCGCCGAGGAAGGCCGCATGCGAGATTTCCGGGTCGCCGGACATCCAGTCGGCGATCTGCTTGGCGGAGCGGGCGACCGCCTGGCTGTGTTTCCAGACGCGCTCGAGCAGCAGGCTCGCCGGTTTCATTTCGTCCAGGCGGCTGAAGGCTTCGACGCCGAGCACGAGGGAGGCCGTCGTTTCGAGGCCGAGCATGAAGACCGCCTCGTAGGGCGTGGAAATCCGTTGCGCCATGCCGAACGCGGCCGAGTTGACCACCTGGATCAGCTTGGTCGAGATGGCCATGTCCCGCGCGACGAGCTGCGCGACGGTCTCCGCCGAGGAATCGGGCGAATTCATTTCCGCCACCACGGCGTTGTAAATGCGCGGCCGGGGCGGGAAGACCCGCAGCTTGGCCACGGTGTTGCGGATGCGCTCCTCCCGCATGAGGGAATCGACGAGGTCGACGCGTTCGAGCGCGGCCCGGACGCCCGCCGTATGCAGCGGCTTTTCGATGAACTGATGGCCGGCGAGCGCGCAAGCGACCATGAGATCCTTGGAGAGCGACGGGGCGACGACGAAGCGGATGGATTCCGGGAAGCGCGCCCAGACTTCATGCAGGAACTGGACGCACATGTTGGGGCCGGCCTGCCAATCGGCGAAGACCACATCGAACGACACCTGGCCCAGGTAGGCGATGGCATCCTCGGCGCTCTCGGCAAAGCAGACTTCCCACTGCGACCCCAAGCCCAGGAACGCGCCCCGGGCTTTCATGGCCTCGCCGGGCTCGTCCACGACCACCAAGATCCTGCGTTGTGCGTCTGTCATGCGATGCGCCTCCCTCCATCCATTCGAGGCACGTTTGGGCAATCGGCAGAATCCGCCGGGGGCTTGACCCGAAAATGGGAAGCCGGACGGGCGGGCTGGCGCGCGAAGGCAAGGCCCCGGGGGGCGAGCACCCTGCCGACGACTTGGCTGCCGCCGATGGCCTGGTTCAGCGGCGTTTGAGGGCGCCGACGTAGAAGGGGCGATGGTTTTGGGGTTGGTTGTA
>CAYZKY010000020.1:0-53320 GCA_964478815.1 uncultured Verrucomicrobiota bacterium | reverse complement strand
AGGTGGGCGGCGACGCGAGAATCCGGCATCCGGTCCCGACGACTGGTTATCTGGAGTCGAGGGGGGCATGGGCGCGGGCGCGGGAGGGGCGGCTGGGGGAGCCGGGCGGGACGGGAGCGGGGAGCGGGCCGGGGGAGGGTTTGCTGCAGCAGGTGTGGCGGCATCAGCGGTTGCGGCCGGGGGCGCTGCGGACGGCGGAGGGGACGCCGGTCCGGGTGTGGCATCCGGGGTTCTGGAACCGGGAGCCGGGGCCGGATTTTCGGGAGGCGATCCTTCAATTCGGCGCGGAACCGGCGCGGGTGGGGGATGTGGAGATCGACGTGGAGCCGGGGGGCTGGGAGGGGCATGGGCACGCGGGGAATCCGGCGTATGGGAAGGTGATTTTGCAGGTGGTCTGGCGGGGCGGGCCGGGGCGGCATGGGCTTCCGAGAGTCGAGTTGGCAGAGGCGCTGGATGCGCCGCTGGCGGAGCTGGAGTATTGGCTGGGGACGGAGGGGAAGGGAGCGCCGGCCGGGCTGGCGGGGCGCTGCGCGGGGCCGTTGCGGGGGCTGGCGGATGGGGCGCGGGCGGCGGTGCTGCGGCAGGCGGCGCAGGCGCGGCTGCGGCAGAAGGCGCTGGGGGTGCAAGCAGCGGCGCGGGAGCTGGGGTGGGAGGGGGCGCTGGCGGAGGGATTGTTCGGCGCGCTGGGTTACAAGCACAATGTGTGGCCGATGCGGCAGGTGGCACGAGGGGTCGCTGGGGGAACGACGGAGGCGGCGGCGGTGGGAAGCGAGGGGGCGCGGGTGTGGCAGGCGCGGTTGTTCGGGGTGGCGGGTTTTCTGGAGGCGCACCGGGAATCGCGGGAGGAGTATGTGCGGGGGCTGTGGGACGGCTGGTGGCGGGAGGCGGAGCGGTGGCGGGAGGCGATGTTGCCGCCGGGGATGTGGCGGTGGGCGGGGGTGCGGCCGGCGAATCATCCGGAGCGGCGGCTGGCGCTGGCGGGGCATTGGCTGGGGGCGGGAGATCTGGCCACGCGGCTGGAGGAATGGGGGCAGCGGGGGATCGGGGGGCCGGACTTGGCGGAGTCGCTGCTGGAAGTATTGCAGGCGCGGGACGAGTTCTGGGAGCGGCGATGGACGCTGCGCTCGAAGGCGCAGCCGCGCGGGCAGCCTATGCTGGGGGCGGAACGGGCGACGGATCTGGCGATGAATGTGATCTTGCCCTGGCTGTATGTGCGGGCGTGGGCGAGCCGGAACGAGCGGCTGGCGGCGCGGGCGGAGGAGCGGTACTTCCTGTGGCCGGCGGGGGAGGACAACGCGGTGCTGCGGCGGGCGCGGGAACGGCTCTTCGGGGGCGGGAAGGCGGGGAAGGCGCGGACGGCGGCGGAGCAGCAGGGGTTGATGCAGATCGTGCGGGATTTTTGCGAGCACTCGAACGCGGCGTGCGAGGGGTGCGGGTTTCCGGGGTTGGTGGAGGCGGTGGGGAGGGGGTGAGGATTGCTCGCGTGCGTTTCAATTCTCCAGAATACTTTGAATAAGGAGAACTTGCGTACTTTGCCGGGTTTTTCGATATCGCATGGACAGGAGGGTTTATTCACCTTGCGCTTGAAGGGAAGAGGAAGAGTGTGAAAGGCTTGCCCCATGCCTGCGAGGATCAAGTATAAGCGACCGCCGATCATCGAACGCATCATCGGAGTGTACCATGAGATCCCGCACGACGTTTTCGATTTGCGGCTGCCCGAGTGGGTGGGAAAAATCAGCAGGACATATTCCCGCCCGGATCACTTGGCCGAATGGGAAATTGAAATCGAAGACAGAAATGGAGTGCCCATAGTCAAAACATTGCAGCCCAAAGCAAAGATCATCCACCTGTTTTGGAAGTCGCACCCGAAGGGCGAAAAAGTGTTCGGAATGCGATTGCGACCTGATCGATTGGTTTTTCACCTGAGAAGAGAAGGCGAAGATCCCCACGAATTTGAGGAGCTGTATGCGGAGGCAAAGGAATGGCTGCACCTTTGGGCGGCACATTTCGGTGTTAGTGCTGTCTCGGGTATCACGCTCGAGTATGTGAATATCCTGAGCCATCGCTTGACACCTCAGTTCATCGGCGCCGGGGGAGGAATTCAAGTGGGGGAGGCTTTGACGATCTTCACCAACATCCCAGGCAAGCACAGAGGGCTGACAAATCCTTACGAGTGCAAAGTGCGGCTGCTCATCGACCCCGACAAGCCCTGCCACCTCGATGTGAAAGTTCGCCTGCTAGAGGATGAACCGACCAGAGTGCGCATCGATATGGTAGCGACAACGCTGGGAATGAGGCGTGAAGTTTTTCTGCCAAAGGCACTTGAAGAAATTGAATTCGCACACAACGTTATGCTTGAGCAATTCGATTGCTTTTTTACCGACAAAGCGAAACAGTCGTTTTTGCCTGATGCAAGTACTCGCTGAGCGCCGTAAAGTCCACGGTCCCGTGTTTAATCGTGAAGACGTTCGACACAGGGTTAGTGCGGAGTATTCCGGCAAGCATCAGCCAGTCGCCGAGGCGTTTACCACTTTTGTCTTTGAACAGAGAGCTTTTCCTTTGGAGGGTGGCCGGGCGGCGTTGCGCTTGCTTAAACCCTTGCAGCTCAAAGTGAATATCGATTCCGCGAAGTTCACCGTCGGCGATTGGGGAATCGAGATGGACATCGCCGATCTGCCGAAACTTCCACGCGCTGTAACCCGGCTTTTTATTCGCCTGTTGCACGCTGCGGACAATGAGGCGCTGACCGAGGAAGAACAGGCGCGGTGGTTGAAGATTACAGACTATGTGGATTTCCAGCAGTTCACGATCGACCGATCGCCGCCTAGGTACATGGAAGGAAGGCTCCGCACACAGGGCGAGGCAAGGATGGTGGAGTGGCATGACGGACAGACGGAGCGGCTGGAGAGCGGCGTAGCTCGAGCGCTGAGCGATGTCGAACCCGGCGAACGGTTTGGCGCATTCGTGAAGCTCGGAAAAAACGACCGCACCATCGATATCGAACGAGTGTCGCTGCTGCCCGCGGTGGCACCGGAGTGGGAATCGTGGCCGAGGCAAGCCTAATCGCTGACATTTGGGATGTTGGCCAAGGGAATTGCTCGGTCATCCGACTGCCAGACAATTCACTGCTCATCTTCGACGTCGGTCCAAGGAGCAGTCCGCTGATTGACTGGCTCGCTGACAAGCCTTGGAGAATTCATGCCGTGGTGATCACTCATAATGACGAGGATCATGCGGGTGCATTGCCAAGCCTCGTCAAGATGCCCGGTAAAACCATCGGGAAGATTTACTTGCTACAGGATCGAGACAAAAACACCGAAAAATTCCAGAGTATTTACCGTCCGGTCCGGGAGGAAGAACGAAAGGGGCGATTTCAGGTATCCCCGGCATTGAAGGACACGGCGATCTGGGAAAGCCCGTCGCAGCGAAGGCAGTTCTGCATCATCTATCCCAGTTTTTCAGAGAACATTGATGCAAACACTCCAAATCGTTCTTCGGCTGTAATTTGTCTTTTTCAGGACAAAGAAGTCCGCTGTATCTGGCCGGGTGACGCACCAATGCAAGCGATCGCGGAACGCTGCGGCGGATCAAAACCGTTTTTTCTGGACGGCCCTCATCATGGCAGTCCGGTAGATCGCAAGGATCACCGCTTTCGGGATTGGGCCTGGGCTTTCAACCCGGAGCGAATTTTTATTTCTACCGGCACTAATAATAAGTATAGCCACCCCAACGAGCATTATTTGAGGCTCCAACTAGAGCGCGGTTGCCGCGTCACTTGTTCGCAGCTCACAAAGCTCTGCGACAACGTTCGGATAAATCAAGCGGAGCCAGTGCTTCAAACCGCCGCCCTGCTTGGGTTGCGCGCATCTCGTAAAGGAGTTCCCTGCAGGGGATGCTTCCGGTTCACGATTCGCGAAGATGATATTCTCCCTGATGCTTGGGATAATGAACATTTTTTGCGGGTGCAGAAGCTCAGGAGGCCGAAGTGCATCCCGAAGCAATCCGCGCTAAAAGTTGGACATGCTTGAGGACCACCTGACCGACGGGGTTAACACCGCGTCGGCAAGTCGATTAGCAAAATGTCGTTCCTGAGCGGATTCGTTCGGAGCGGTGTGTTCACGCGGAGAGGGCGGCGCGGATGCGGGGGACGAGGGGGTTTTCGGGGGCGGCGGCGCCTTTGAGGTAGAAGGCGGTGGCGGCGAGGCAGCGGTCGCGGGTGGCGGGGGGGAGGTGGTGGTAATCTTCGAGGACGGCGGCGGTGTATTTGTAATCGTGGGAGTTGTCGCCCTTGAGGAAGATGAGGCGGCGGGTGGCGTGGGCGAAGGCAGCGGGATCGCCGGCCTGGGCGAGGTGGGCGAGGATGTGGCGGGCGGCGGCGAGGCGGTCGCGATCGATGGTGGTGAAGATTTCGGCGAGGGCGTTCTCGGGCGCGGCGGGGGGGGCGGCGGGCTCGAGGCGGTCGATCTCGGGGCCGGAATTGGTCTGGCGGCGGAAGAGGGGGAGGAAGGCCGCGTTTTGGAGGAGGAGGAATTTGCGGGTGTCTTCGTCGCGGCAGTGGGTGAAGGAGTACCAGGTGGCGTTGGTGTAGGTGGTGGCGTGGAGGGGGAGGATGCCGGGGGCGCGGACCATGAGTTCGGCGGAGGCCTGGAAGAGGGCGGCGAAGAGGGAGCCGGGGGAGGCGCCGCGGTTGAGGGAGTCGATGGCGAGGTCGCTGGCGTCGCCGGGCGAGGCGGTGCGGAGGGCGTGGAGGAGGCGGGTGGTGGCGGCGGGATCGGGGCGGCCTTCGAGCCAGCCGGGTTTGATCTTGGCGAGGGCTTCGAGATTGCGGCGGCCGGGGCGGTCGGCGGGGAGATCGGCCTGGGAGGGATTTTCCTTGGCCCCATCGCGATCGAGGAGGGCGTAGACGAGGGAGCGGAGGATGGGCTCGGCGTGGTGCCAGCCGATGGCTTCGAGGGTGCGGAAGCTGTTGGCGACGTAGATTTCCTTGTGGCCGATTTCGCGGAAATCGCGGGCGGCGTAGCGGGCGAGCAGTTCGAAAATTTCGTGCGCGCCGGCGGTGCGGGCGAGGGCGGCGATGGCGGTGTCGGCGGCGGGTTCGTCCCAGCTCTCAAGGGCGGCGATGAGGGCGGCCTTGGCGCGGGTGGCGGAGGGAAGGGCGGCTTCATCGACGGGGGCGAGGGTCCAATCGCCTTCGCGGATGTCGGCGGCCTGGGAGCTTTTGAATTGGTCGACGGCCCAGAGGATGGGGAGCCAGCGGTCGGCCTCGGGGGAGGCGAGGCTGGCGAGGTGGGCGGAGTTGACGACGAGGACGGCGTGGAATTTGAAGCCGACGGGGCGGGGCTGGATGTTGCGAACGCCGGCGAGCTGGAGGGCGGCGAGGACTTCGCGGTAACTCGTGCCGCGGCGGATGCGGTGGGCGACTTCTTCGATGACGCGTTCGCGCGGGGTGTTCTCGAGGAGGCGGACGAGGGGCTCGATCTCGGGGTGGAACTGGGCGGCGGGCGTGGCCGCGCGGGCCTCGGCGGCGGTGACGCGGGGGAGGCGCTGGAGGAAATCGAAGGAGCCGAGGGCGCCGAGGCTGCCGAGGAGGCCGGTGGCGGAGCGTTCGAGAAAGGTGCGGCGTTTCATAAGCGGTGGGGTCGTTTGATGGGTTCGACTGTTTCGATTGTTTCGACGGGCGGAGTCTCTGGGCGCGGTGGCGTTGGGGTTCGAGGATAGGATAATGGGTGGGGGCGAAGGCGCAAGGGGATGGATGGACGGTGTGGGATTCCTGGATGGGATGCGGGGGTTTTCACGGAGTAACGTATTTGAAAAAAGCTCTATGGCGGGCTGGGCACGGAGGCTCTTCGCTGGTGGATCGACCCACTGAACTTCTGGAAAATGTGTAAAAGAACTTTACGGTTTGGCGCGGAATGGAAAATCGCGGTCGGGGGGGGAGCATGCGGGAGAGTTTGAGCCGTGGAAGTGGTTTGCCATCATGTGTTTAGCAGGTGGTTAATTTAAGGGGCAGTTGGAGCTGGCGGGGCATGGATTATGCTGGCAAACGGGCGGTTCAACCAATTAAAGACTATGACACGGATGTCTCAACTACCTGTTTCCCCTCCCCGCACTCGAATTTCTCAACGGAGCCGCTTCGCCGCCCGGGCGGCGGCGGTCGCTGGTTCCGCAGCCGTGCTGGCGGAGGGCGGCGTGCAAAGCGCCATCATTCCGGCTGGCGCACCGGCGACATTCGACGGCTGGGATGTCGATGGCAACGGATTTAGTGACGTTTTTGCGCCATCGCTTAATATAAACACTATAACCTTCAGTGGGCCTTACAGTTCCAATGTGTCGGTTTTTGGACACCATTGGTTATACCTTGGCGGGGCGGATAACATGGCCTTGGCGGCTAGAAAGGATGTGGGGCTCGAGAAATTAGGGGCCAGTGCGGATGTAGGTTCTGCAATGCCGGGGCTGTCCTGGTATGGTTTGAACCGAAACGGACGGCAGCCTGTTCTTTGGGCCTCTCACTGGTGGGGTGGTGGAGTTAGCAGATTAACGGAGTTCGAGGATGAGTTCCAAGGCTTTGAGGATCCCCAGTTTATCGGCTTCCGCTTTACGAAAGGGGGCGACCATTTTTACGGTTGGGCGAAAGTGCAGTCGGAAACTCAGACAATTGACTCGGACGGATTCAGACATGGAACTTTCCGCGTCCTGGAAGCCTACCTCAACGATGAGCCGGGCCAGAGCATTCACGTTGGGGATACCGGCGCGGTCGTGCCGGATGGGGGATCGAGCATGGGCCTGCTGGCGCTGGGCGCGGCGGGCCTGGCCGCTTTCCGGCAGCGCCGCAAGGCGGCGGCCGTGGAGGCTTAGAGCGGCTTAATCGGACTGCAAAAGCGAGGCGGGAGTTCCGTTTCTACGGAGCTCCCGCCTTGTCGTTTACCTCGCGCTGGCGAGGGGGGAGCGTAACGCTCAGAGGCTAACCGGGCGCGCCGGTTATTCGTCGCGGAGTTTGCCGGTTTTTTTGGCGCGGAATTCGTTGCGCTTTTTCCAGGTTTGGCCGTCTTCGGAGTAGGTGGTGACCCAGGAGCTGGTTTTGCGGTCGGGGGCGACGGTGCCGATCTGGCGGACCTGGTATTTCTTGCCATCTTTTTCTTCGAGCCATGACCAAGTCCAAGTGTCGCCCAGGACGGTGCAGGTGGCGTTATCGGCTTTCCAGCTTTTATTGAAATGGCCGTCGTTCACGTAGAAGTTGCTCTGGTAATGCCCCTTTTCGTCGTCGTACGCGATGACCTCGAAGGTGGCGACGGGGCCGGCCGGGCCGACGGCTTTTGTTTTGTTGACCTGGAAAAAGCCGCCGAGGATCAGGTGGGATTCCATGGTGCCCTTTTCCGGGCCGGCGAGGCCGAGGGGGCCGGCGAAGTGTTCGCCTTCGAATTTCCATTTGCCGGTCCAGGCGGCGAGTTTCTGGTGCTCGGGGCCGGGCTTGGCGGGTTGGCCCTCGGCCGCGGCGAGGCGCGGGGCGAGGAGGCTGAGGGCGACAAGTATGGCCAGGAGGCAAGTTTTCATGCGTTGGGTTGTAAAAGGTTGCGCGCTATTCGAACCGCTGGAGTGGGGTTGGCAAGGAAAAAACGGGGGGCGCGGCAGAGCGGGTGGGGCGAGCGGTTGGGACGGGGCGAGTGAGTCTACATTGTAGTTGTAAGTCGCGGAAAATCAGGCGGATAGATAAACTGGCATGCATTTGGACGCGTTGGAAATAGTCTACATTCTTGAAAGGATTGAGCGAGAGATGGGCGGTGGTTGAAGAGGGGCGGCTGAGGGGCTGGGCAAACGCCGCTCAAAGCCTCGGGGGTGCACTGGGTTTCCGAGGGAACGTTCGGGCGAGGCGCCCGAACGGGGACAGGCGGGGCGCCTGTCCTACCCCGAAAATAGGCGTAAACTGGCGAATTTAAAAGCGTTTTGGCTGAGTGGAGGAGTGTGATAGCCGGGTTTTGCAGGGGTTTTCGAGGATCTGGAGGTTTTGGAGGGGGCCGCCGAGTGGTTCATCGAAAAAAAGTGGGAGTTGGATGGGGTTGGTTTTCCGGTACTTAGAAGGAATAGTCTACACGAAATAAAAATAATTGTGGACGTATTTTGGAAAGTGAATAAGTTCCTTTCAGAGATAACAACGAACGATGGAGATGGGTATGAATGAGAATAGTCTACATTTTGGAAGGGCGGGGTTGGGTCTGGCGGGGAAGCGGGCGCGGTTCAATCCGTTGCCGGGGTTGACGGCGGAGCGGCTGAGCCGGGCGCTGGATGATTTCGGGGCGGGGCATCTGCGGGCGGCGGTGAATGTGTGGGAGCACCTGGAGGAGCGGGACGATCTGCTGCGGGGGGTGATCTCGAAACGGAAGAAGGCGGTGGCGCGGCATGGCTGGACGGTGCTGCCGATGGAGGGGTTGAGTGCGGGGGAGCAGGCGGAGGCGGCGCGGCAGGTGGCGGCGCTGGATTTCTTTTACCGGAATCTGGAGTGCGAGCACGCGGTGGATACGAATGAGCGGGGCGGGTTCAAGTTGCTGGCGCGGCAGATGATGGATGCGGTAGGGAAGCGGTTCGCCGTCCACGAAATCGTCTGGGTCTTTGCAGACGGCCACCGGGCGGACGGCCACGATTTTGGCGGGCGTCTGGGGAATGGGTGCAGCCGGGAACGTTCGAGCGTGGAGGCGGGGCCGGGCTTGACGGCGCGATTCCGCTTCGTGCCGCTGGGGTTTTTCGAGAATACGACGGGGGAGCTGCGGTTTTTGCGGGAGGACTGGGCGATGACGGGGGAGAAGCTGTCTCCAGGGGGCTGGATGGTGACGGTGGGGGAGGGCTTGATGGCGGCGAGTTCGGTGGCGTGGATGTTCAAGCAAATGTCGATGAACGACTGGGTGCAGTTCTGCGAGCACCAGGGAAGGCCGGGGGTGCAGGGGGTGACGAGCGCGGCGCGGGATAGCGCGGAGTGGAAGGCGCTGGAGAAGGCGGTTGGGGATTTGCTGGCGGGCAAGCCGGTGGTGACGGGCGACGAGGAGATCCGCGTGGTGAATCTTTCCGGGGGGCACGAGACGCCCTTCCCGCGCCTGGTGGAGCGGATGGACCGGATGATGGCGGCGCTGTGGCGGGGGGCGGACTTGAGCACGCTGAGCCGGGATCGGGGGTACGGGGCGAGCTTGCAGGAGAAGGAGGGGTGCGTGCTGGAGGAGGACGACGCGGAGATGCTGACGGAAACGCTGCGGCGGCAGGTGGACCGGTGGGTGATCCGGCATGCGTTCGGGGAGAAGGCGCGTCCGCTGGCGGGGGTGAAGGTGCTGGTCTCGCCGAAGGAATGCACGGCGGATGATCTGCGCGTGGATGAGTTCCTGCTGGGGCATGGCGCGCCGCTGGGGCTGGCCAGCACGATGGCGCGGTACGGGCGGACGCCGGCGCGGAGGGGCGAGCTGGTGTTGCGGCCGGGGGAGGAGCCGAAGCGCGGAGATCACGCAAGCGATTGCGAGGGCGGGTGCGCGATGGGGCATGAGGCGGCGGGGCCGGCGAGCGCAGCACTGGCAGGGCCGGCCTCTTTCGGCGCTGGGGAAGGACATATAATGTCTGACCCAGGAGTGGTGCCGTTGGCGGCGCCGGCGTGCGGCCTGGGGAATGGGTTCGAGGTGTTGCAGCCGGAGTGGGTGCAGTTGTCGCCGTATGGGGAGTTTCCGCATGCGCGGGGTTTGCAGCGGGTGGACCGGGAGGCGGCTTCGGGCATGGCGCGGCAGTTCGAATCGTTCGCGGCGCGGCTGGGGCGGTTGTTCGGCGGGCTGCCGTTTTACGTGGGGCATCCGGACATGGTGGCGGGGGAAGGGATCGACCGGAAAGCCTACGGCTGGGTGGAGGGATTGGAGGCGCGGGAGGCGGGTTTGTTCGGGCGAGTGAAGTGGAGCGAGGCGGGGCTGGAGCTGCTGCGGCAGGGGCATTTCAAGTTCCTCTCGCCGTATTGGGAGGCGCGGGAGATCGGGCGGGAGAAGGGGCAGCGGGTCTACCGGCCGGTGGCGCTGATCTCGGTGGGGTTGACGAACCAGCCGAACCTGCCGGTGGCGCCGCTGGCGAACACGGGCGAGGCGCGTGCGGAAGGGATGGCCGCAGCGGAAGAGACGTCGACCCCGGCTTCGGCTGAAGCGGCCGAAGTCGTCGAAAAGGCTGTGGCGAGTAAGACGGCGGAGGCGGTGGAGCAGGCGGCATCGGCGGCGGGCCTTGAGACCGGAGAGGAGAACGGAGAATTCAACATCACGCCGCTGTTGCGGGAGATCACGGTCAATGAGGCGCTGGGGAATGCGTTGCGGGAGGGGCGGATCACGCCGGCGGAACGGGGGGATTGGCAGGCGCGGCTGCGGAAGGATTTCGTGGTGGGAATCGAGGCGCTGCGGGCGCGTCCGCTGGCGATGCACGCGGAGAGCGTGACGCTGGGGCTGGGACGGCGGAAGGGGGAGATGGCGCGCTCGGCACGGCGGCGGGAGCGCATCCAGGCCTACGTGCGGGAGAAGACGCAGGCGGGGCTGAGTTACGACGAGGCGTGGGAAACGGTGAAGCGAGAGCGGGGCGCGCTCTTCGCCGAAGAGGCGGCCTGACCCCAAAGAAAGCGAACCCACGGGATTGATTTGGCTCCTCCTGACGAGGAGCGCAGTAACCAAAAAAAACACACAAAGAGAAAGAACGACCATGAGAAATCGAATGATGAGAAGGGCCCTGGGAGTGCTGGTCGCCGCCGCGCGGTTGCGGTGGTTGCAGGCGCAAGGGCGATGGCAGAACTCGCGGCTGGCGCAGGGCGACGGCCGGCGCGCCCGGCTGGCGAACATCGCGGAAGGCACGCACGACGGGAACATCACGAAGTTCGCCGAGGCGGCGATCACCGAGCGGTACCTGATCGGCAAGGTCGGGGGCGCGGTGGACCGGGTGGCGGTGGCCGGAGCGGGCGATGCGCCGCTGGGCGTCATCACGGATGAAGCGGGCGCGATGGGCGATCCGGTGAACGTGGCACTGCTGGGTTCGAGCCGGGGCACGCTGAGGATGGTCGCGAGCGCCGCGATCGCTCAGGGATCCCTGGTGGAGCCGACGACCGGCGGGCGGATTCAGACGCTGGCCGGGAGTGCGGGCGCGCATCACATCGTGGGCCGGGCGCTCGATCCGGCACTGGGAGCGGGGGACGCCATCGAAGTGGATGCGTTCTATTGCCTGCGGGTTATCTGAAGAAGCACCGGCCCGCGACGGGCCGGACCACACACACTAAAGAAAGGAAATGAAGTTATGATCATGGAAGCATTGGATAACGCCCGGCTCGCGCAAACCGAGCCGGGCCCGGGCGAGGTGACACTGGCGAACGAATCGCGGTTCAACTCGTCCTTCTTCAGCGAGGCGTTGACGACCTACGCCACCGGCTGGCAGGAACCGAATAAAATCGAGGAGCTCCTCAATTTTATCTGCCCGCCGGTGCAGGTGGGGCGGCGGTTCGAGTTCAAAAAAGCGGAAAACCCGGAAGCGTTCTACTCGGACGGGGAGGACACGCGGGCAATCGGCTCGGACTTCAAACGGGTGGAGTATAAAGCGAGCACCACGGTGGATCGCACTTTGAACCGGGGGCTCACCATGCGGCTGGACCTCGACCTGGTGGGAGACATGCCGAACTGGCGGGAACTGTATACGGCGCGGCTGCTCCAGCGGCTGCTGCGGAACGAACTGCGGCGGGCGATCGCCCTGCTCGGCGCCGCGGCGAACACGAACAAGACCTGGGACACGACAGCGGGGAAGGATCCGGATCAGGACATTCTGACGGACCTGCTCGCGGCGGTGGATGACAGCGGGGTGCGGCCGAACCGGATTCTGTTCGGCGATGTGGCCTGGAACAAGCGATTGCTGGCGCACCGGGCGCAGACCTCGGCCGGGGGATATGCCTCGGCGGGGTTGACGACGGAGGAGCTGGCCGGGTTCCTGGGCGTGGATGCGGTGCGCGTTTCGCGCGAGCGGTTTCAGGTGAGCACCAGCGCGAAGGCGAAGATCGTGCCGGACGCGGTCTTCGCCTTTGTGGGGATGGACAGCCCGAGCCTGGAGGATCCGACGCACTTCAAGCGGTTCTGGAGCGCGGGGGAAGGCGGGGTGAAGTACCGGGTCTACGACCAGGTGGTGAACGCGAAGATGGTGGATCTGACGGTCGAGCATTACAGCACGATCCTCCCGACGGCCACGGTGGGCCTGCGGAAGTTGACCATCAGCTAACGGGCGAAGAACACAGGCCGTCCGGGCCGGGTGCAGACCCGGGCCGGGCGGCCCCCAGGGCGCGCGCCGAAGCCGCGGAGAGGAGTTTCGCCTTCAGCCGGTCGAGCGGGGCCGGTTGCAGACGGAGCTTTCGCCGGGCGGGGCGGTGTCCGCGAAAGGACTTATGAATCTTCTCAAACGAATCCAATATATTCCGGCGCGGAGTTATAGCGCCGAGGCGCTGAACTATCGGGAGCGGGTGCTCGCCAACGGGGGCACACTGGCCGAGACGACGCTGGCGGCGGTCGACCGGTTTGTGCTTGATGGCAAACTCGCGGGGGTGTGGGACAAGCTGCTGGATGTGGGGATCTTCGCCGGCGGGAACCTGAACGCGGCGATGGTAAAGCTGGTGCATCCCGTGGGTGTCCCGAGCGTGTTGACGAACGTGAACTTCGTTTCCGGCGATTACGCGGAGACGGGCGCGAACGGCGGCTTGCTGGGGGATGGCGCGACGAAACACCTGAACACCGGCGTGGCGGTCTCCACGCATCTGCCCGATAACTCGCACTTGAGCTTCTACCTGCGCGAGGATGTGAGCGCGGCGGGCAACCGGGGGTTGCTGGGATCGCTCGGCGCGGCGAACCAGTACTGGATCGGGGCGCTGACTCCGGCGGTAGCCGCGACGGCGCGGCTGGGGCAGACGACGACGGCGACTTCGGCGGAGCCCTTGAACAAGGGCTTCTATCTCGGAAGCCGCACGGCGGGCAACCAGCTCGCGCTCTACAAGGATGGCGTGCTGGCGGCGAGCGACGCGACGACCGTCACGCACACCAAGCCGGTGACGAACATGCTGGTGTTCGCCTTCATGTCGAGCGGCATTCCGGCGGGTTACCTGCCGGGGCGCGGCAGCTTCTACAGCATCGGACAGGCATTGTCCGACCCGGAGGCGATGGCGCTGCACCTGGCGGTGCGCGCGCTGCAAGCGAGCCTGAACCGAAGCATCAACTAAAAAACAGGGGGGGGGTGCCGAGAGGCTCCCCTTCTCGCGAAAGGAACCTTATGGAAATGCTGATCGTGAACCCCGCGCAGGTGCAAACGCTGAAAGCGTTGAACGACGGGGGAGACCCGCGCCACCGGATCGAACCGGTGAGGCTGGCGGACGAACGGTTCGCGCTGAACGCGGACTTACTCACGGACACCGGCCCCGGCCAGACCTGGGCGCGCTACGACACGGCGCTGCGCGGCCTGGCAAAGGAAACCGCGACGGCGGCGCTGACCGACGTGGCGGCGGCAGTCGCGGAGTGAGCAAGGCGAGTCGGGCGGCTGGCGGCGGAGATGGCGCCGCCAGCCTCGGCGTGAATCGCGGATCGGGAGCGGGGGATGAGCCTGATTTGTAAGATTGTTTTACGATTTGGCGGTGATTCGGAAAATGGCGTGAGATTTTAGAATGAGAGAGATTAGACTATAAATTGCTGATGGCCAGCGATTTATGAGCGTGGATAATTTGAAGCAATCGTTTTGGAATACATCTTGCTGTCGCATTTAGGCAACAAACACCCTTGGCGCAACGCCAAAGTTCAACTCAAACCAGAACGATCTATGCAGACGCTCTCTACCCGATGGAATTCCCCTGCCCTGCTGATTGCCGGGCTTGCGGCTCTCGCTCCGGCCATCCAATCCAGCGAAGTTTCTTACTCCTCGTTGCCGGGGGATGATGTGGCGTACGGCACGGCGGCCGAATATCGCGATCATTGGAATACGCTGGAGACCACCTACCCGGTTCCACCTGCCGGATTCGGCAACGCGAGCGTCGCGGAGTGGAACGGCGTGAGCAACGGAAGTATGATCCCCGGCGGAGCGACAATCAGCCTCGCGTATCATCTCCAAGTGGATTTTTATATCGAGCCGGGCGAGGCGGGCTCGTTCGCCTTTCAACTCGGGGTTGATTTTGGGCGGGGGGGCGCGGCCTTCCTGGATGGAGCAGCAGTCACTTTCAGCAGCGACGATTTGTGGTGGGCGGGATCGTGGGCAGATCCGAACGAAATGCTCGCCGGGAAGGTTATCCTAGGGGCCGGGGCGCACCGGTTGGATGTGTACGGCAAGGAGGATTGCTGCGACGGCGGGTCCGCCGGCCGGTACTCCTTCGACGGACTGTCCTGGGCTCTCTTCGGCTCGGGCGACGCGCTGAACCGCCCGACCGGCGTGCCGGACGCCGGATCGACCGGGCTCGCGCTCGCGCTGGCGCTGAGCGGCCTCGCCTGGTTCAACCGCCAGGTGCGGCGGAACTAAGCGGATCCAGAGAACCGGCTTTGCGGCCATCGGGATTGGTGTGTTATACTAATGGCCGCCCCGGCGAAAGCGCCGAGGTTTGCCATGGTCGAAGTCATCGTTAAATTGCCTGAAACGGTCGCACGACTGCTCGGTCGAACGCCGGAGGCGCGGGCGCGGCGGCTCGCGGAGGATGCGGCCATCGAGGAGTACCGAGCTGGCCGGCTGTCGTTGCGGCAGGTCGGCGAGATGCTCGGCCTGGATTATTGGGAGGCGGAACGATTCCTGACGGAACGCCAGGTGCCTTTGAACTATTCGCTGGACGATTGGGAGGCCGACCGGGCGACGCTGGATGAGATACTTCCCCGCCAGTGAGCGGGAGATTCAGGAGAAGACGCGCGCCAGATCGGCGGTGAGGCCGGTGGCGGGATCGGTGACGGTGCCGGTCTGGTAAACCTGCGCGGCGCCATCAGGGGTGAGGACCGTGATCGTGCGGAAAGCGGGGGAGACGATCCAGCAACTCTTGACACCGTGGCGGAAGTAGATGTCCACCTTGTCGAGGACTTCCTGCTGGCCTTGCGTGGGGGAAAAAATCTCCACGACCGTCAACGGAGTTTCCGTAACGCGAACGACGTCCCGGCGAAAGTCGAGAGACTTCGGCGGGAAAACACTGAGGTCTGGAACGAAAGTCTGGCCGTCGAGATCGAGGGAAAGCTCGCTGTAGAAGCGAAAACCGGGATGGCGGCCAAATTCGACGCAAAGCTTGAATTGAACGGCTCCATGATTTTGGCTGGGCATAGGCTTGCCTCGTTCCTCTTCGTAGGTGAGCGGCTGTTCCACCGTCGCGGTGCTCATGCCGGTTAGTCTAAGCGAGAAACCGAGGTTTGCAAAGCGGGGACAGCGCGGTCCGCGGCCAGAACCACCCGTTGCAGTGGCGACGCTCGAGACCGGCCAGCCATCCGAACGGGGGCAATTTTGATTTTGAAACCCCACTTTACATTTAGACGTCTAAAGGTAAAGTGTGGGTGCATGATCGAGAGGCCGATATGGAGGGAAAAGCTGGCGGCGGCATGGCGGAAGGCGCCGGTCGCGTGGCTCTGCGGGCCGCGGCGGTCGGGCAAGACCATGTTGGCCCGGGCCGTGGCGGACGCGGAGTATCTGAACTGCGATCTGCCGGCGGCGGCGGAACGGGTGGCGGAGCCGGAACGGTTCTTCCGGGCGGTAAGAAAGCCCGTGGTCGTCCTGGATGAGGTGCATCAGTTGCCGGATCCGAGCCGGCTGCTCAAGATCGGCGCGGACGAATTTCCCAAATTAAAAATCCTCGCGACCGGTTCTTCGACCCTAGCCGCGACGCAAAAATTCCGGGACAGCCTGGCGGGCCGAAAACGGACCATCGAGTTGGCTCCGGTGCTTTACGAGGAGCTGCCGGCCTTTGGCGGGCTGGACGCCCGGGAGCGGCTGCGGCGGGGCGGGCTTCCGCCGGCGCTGTTGGCGGAGGAGTACGATCCCGAGTTTTACGCCGAGTGGTTCGACTCCTATTTCGCGCGGGATGTGCAGGAGCTGTTCCGGCTGGAAAAGCGGGCCGGATTCTTGCGCGTGCTGGAGCTGCTCTTCCGGCAGAGCGGCGGGCTGCTCGAAGTTTCGAAGGTGGCCGCCGAAAGCCAGATCAGCCGGCCGACCGTCATGAATTGGCTCGAAGTGTACCAGGCCACCCAGGTGGTGCATCTGGTGCGGCCCTTCGCGGGCGGCGGACGGCGGGAAATCATCGCCCAGCCCCGGGCTTATGGTTTCGATACAGGTTTCGTGGCCTACGCCTGCGGCTGGGACACCTTGCGTGCGGAGGATTGCGGGCTTTTGTGGGAGCATCTGGTGCTGGACGCGCTCCGGGCGGCGGCCCTGCCCCGCGTGCATTTCTGGCGGGATAAACAGGGCCGCGAAATCGATTTCGTTGTGCCCCAAAGCCGGGACCGAGTCGACGCCATCGAATGCAAATGGCAGCCGGACCGGTTCGATCCGCGGAATCTGGCCGTGTTTCGGGAGCAGTATCCCAAGGGGCGGAATTTCGTGGTCTGCCCCCTGGCCGGGCCAGCCTACGCGCGCACGGCGCGGGGGCTGGAGGTGAACATCGTCTCGCCGGCCGAACTGCGGCTGGCGATGCGCAGCTAACGCGGTGAAACCAGACTTTATATTTAGACGTCTAAATGTAAAGTCTGGTTTCACCATTCTCTGGCTTGCTTTCCTTCGGCCGCGGCGCGGCGGTCAGCGCGTGGCGGGGGAGGCGACGACTCTGACGAAGGATTTCGCGCCGGCTTCCTTGGGAGCGGGGATTTCCCAGGTGACGAGCGTGGTGCCGGTGCCGTCGTAGAGCGGCTTGATGGTGCGGATGACTTTGGGTTCGAAGTAGAGGTCGCGCCAGGCGGTCAGATCGTTCGAGAGTTGCGCGGAGTACTGCACGGCGGCGCCCGCGCGCTGGCGGTAGGAGAATTTCAAGACGCGGAGCACGCCGTTGCCCTGGAAGGCGAACTGGGCCGAGCTGAGCGAGAGCGGGTCGCGCGGGTCGGTGCCGAAGGCGTACTCTTCGAACTCGGGCCGGCCATCCTTGTCGAAATCCTGGGTGGGGGAGGCGAGGGGTTCGCGGAGCATGAGATCCTGCCAGTCGTCCGCGATGCCGTTCTTATCGATATCCTTCGCGACAGCGGCCTGGAGGAGCATCTGCTTCAGCGTGTTCCGGTGGGCTTCCTGGCCGAGATCGTGGGAGGTGAGATTGAAGACGCCGACCAGGCGGTTTTGCGCATCGACCACCTGCACGTCGCGCCAGACCGCCTTCCAGGCGGCCCAAGTGGGGCCCATCGCCGTATCCTGGAGCCACGGCAGGGTGTAGAAGAGCGTCAGGACGCGGTTGTAGCTCGCCTTGTCGTGCTTGTTGATGCCGATGATTTCGATGTTGAGATCGGGATTGGTGCGGCGGAGATCGGCTTCGATATTTTCGAGATGGCCGACCTGGCTGCGGCAATAGCTGCAACTGGCATCGCTAAAGTAGTAGGCGGAGACTTGCAGGAGATAGTCGCGGGGAGAGACCGTTTGACCGGCGCGCGGAGAATCGTCGTCCACATCCGGGAGGTGAAAATCTGGAACCGCGGGAACCGGTTGCGCCGAAACGAGCGCGGCGGCGCAGAACCCCAAGACCGCCACCTCCAACAGTTTCATGCCGGCCACGCTGGCAAAAAAGGCCCGACCGGTCAAGCTTCCGACGGCCGGCTGGCCGGCGGGGGGGTACGATTGGAATTGTCAATGATGGGAGAGAGCCTGGTGGCGGACCGGTTAGTACTCCTGGAGCGGGCGAGAGATGTGCGGAGCCTGGGAAAGAGATGCAGCGATTGGGAGGGGGGCTGATTTCGGATTGGCGGGAGGGAGGGGATTCTTTATCGTGCGCGGGATGTTTTCGCATGTCGTGATTTTTTGGGTGGACCCGGCGGATACGGAAAAGTTGATCGAGGGGGCCAACAAATATTTGAAGCCGATCCCGGGCGTCCTTTCCTACCACATTGGAAAAATGGTCGGCAGCCATCGTCCCGTGGTCGATCAAAGCTACCAAGCCGCCCTCAATCTCGTTTTTTCCGACAAGAAAGCCCAGGACGATTATCAGGTTCACCCGATGCACATCGACTTCGTGGAGAAGGTGTTCAAGCCGATCTGCAAGAAGGTGGTGGTGTACGACTTCGAGTAGAACGACCAAGGCAAACGCATGTAAAAGCCTCGGAAACGCCCCCGGTTTTCGAGGGAACGTTCGGGCGAGGCGCCCGAACGGGACAGGCGGGGGCGCCTGTCGCTACCCCCAATGGGGCATGATCCGGGGAATCTGGATGCGTTCGCCCTGGCAGGACGACGGGGCCGCGTGGGCACTTGCTCGACTCGAACTCTGGAATTCCGAGTTTGGGTTAAACGAGTTTCCAGCCGGCGCGGTAGGGGCGTTTGATGAGGGAGGCGGCTTCCGGCACGTTAGTGGCTTCGAGTTTTTCGGCGTCCCAGACGATTTTTCGGCCGAGGCGGTAGGCGATGTTGCCGAGGTGGTTCGCCTCGGTGAGGGGCCCGCTGTAATCGAAGGAGCAGGTGGTGGGAGCGCCGGTTTTGCAGGCGTGAATCCATTCCTTGTGATGGCCGAGGCTCGGGGGGATGGACTGCGGCGGGCGCACGTAATCCTTGAAACTCGCCTCGGGCAGGAGGGTGTGCTTCATGTAGTCGGAGAGGATCATCCCTTTGTTGCCGATGAAAAGGACGCCGCTGTCCCACTTGGGAATGAGGCCACCGCGCCAGAGTTCCGGCTTCTCCTCGCCCTGGTACCACGTCAGGCGCACGGGGGGCATTTCGGCCCGGGCGGGATAGGTGTAGGTGGCGGTCATGGAAGCGGGGGCCAGCTCGGGATGGGGCGGCGGGCCGCCGGCTTCGATGGTGAGCGGGTATTTCAGCTTGAGCGCCCAGAAGGGCAGATCGTTCCAGTGACTGCCCAGATCGCTCATGGTGCCGCCGCCGAAATCCCACCATCGATACCATTTGGGGCCGGGGAAGTAGACGTCGTGAAAGGGCCGTTCGGGCGCCGGGCCAAGCCACAGGTCCCAATGCAAACCCGGCGGGATCGGCTTCGAACCTTCCGGCCGCTCGAGCGCCGAGACGATATCGCCGTTCCGCTTCGCGGCTTCGGGGCTTTGCCGGCCCCACGCCCGGCCGACCCAGACATGCACTTCGGTGACGGGACCGACGGCTCCGCCTTGCACGAGTTCGACGACGCGCCGGTAATTCGCTTCGGCGTGAATTTGCGTGCCCATCTGCGTGGCCACCTTCGCGCGGGCGGCCGCTTCGGTGAGCACGCGAGCTTCCCAGACACTGTGAGTGATCGGCTTTTCGCAATAGACGTGTTTGCGCGATTCGAGCGCCGGGAGGACGGCGAGGGCATGCGTATGCTCGGCGCAGCTCACCACGACGGCGTCGAGGTCGGTCGAATCCTCATATAACTTTCGAAAGTCGATGTACTTTCGCGCTTTGGGATGTTTCTGCGCCGCCGCGTCCAGGTTCCGTTCGTTGACATCGCACAAGGCCACGATGTTCTCGCTGCTCACGTCGGCCATGTTCCCCGCGCCGCGGCCGCCGGCGCCGATGATGGCGATGTTCAGCTTCGAGTTCGGCGAGGCCGCGGAGACGATGGCGGGAAAGGAAAGGGCGGTGGCGGACGCTGCGCGGATAAAGCCGCGCCGGGAAAGGCGAATTCTCATAGGCAAGTTAGAATCCGAACATGCCTCATCCCCTCCAGGGATAGAAAGGAAAAATGCCGACCGTCTTCGAGGGCGGGCGGGCTCGACCGCTCATTTCAGCAACGCGACGAAACCGGCCTGCTCGAAGTGATGATCTCCGGTGAGGGCCTGGGTCAGTCCTTCTTGCTCCATGACGACGAAGGAAATGCAATCGGTGAGCGACCATTCTTTGTCGGAACGGCGGCGGTATGTCTCGAACCCTTGCCACAAAATCCGTTCCGACGCGGGCACCACCAACGTGTGCGGAGCCCGCCGAAGGGCCGCGATAAAGCGCCCGGTTGTTTCGCGTTCGTGGGGAAGCCGCATGCTATCGGCGAGTTCAACGAGAACCCAGCTCGTCGTGATGATTTCGCGAATCTCGAGATTGCGCCACCAACGCGTGGCCGCCTGGTGAGCCGAATCCCGGCTGCTGAGCAACGCGATGTAGAAATGAGTGTCTGCGAAAACCCTCATGGGGAAAGCCGGCGCTTTCGTTCGTGAGCGTATTCCGTATGCCGTGTCGCCGCGTCCGACGGAAGCGTGTCGATGCACCCAACGAATTCAGACATCCAGGCCAATGCGCCTCCTTCCGCAGACTGGTCCTGTTTGTCCGGTTCCACACGCACCTTGGTGCCGTCAGGCAGATGGACGCCGGGCGGCAGCTTGATGGTATCGTTCTCAACGATGGCCGTGATGCTCATGCCACAGGTTAACATGAGTCGCAGTCGCGGCAAGCGGGGGCGGATGGCCCGACGGGTTATCCCGGAGCGACAATTTCACCGGAAATCCAAGGGTGAACGACGAGGGCCGCGACATTTGACAGGCGGGGGGGCTGTGATAGTTTGACCCTACAATTTCGCGTTACTATCCAGCGCTTCGCGCGACCCGCGATGGCGCTGGTTTTTTTGAGGAAGAAGGAATTTGATGAGCGATGCAACTTTAGCCGCGCCGCCCGCATCCGGGTCGGGCAAAGTCTTCAAGATTTCAGAGGCGGTCATCCGGCTGGCGGGCAACTCGCAGGACGGCATTCAGTCGATCGGCGGCTTTTTGGCCCGATTGGCCGGGCGGAGCGAGCAGGAGGTCATGACCTTCATGACGATCCCGTCGACGATCTCGGGCGGCCCCTCGATTTTCCAGGTGCGGATCGGCTCGGGCGAGGTGCTCAGCTCGGGCGACGAGGCGGATGTGTTGATCGCCTTTTATCAGCATTCGTACGAGGATCATGCGCGCTCGCTGAAAAAGGGCGGGATTCTGATTTACGACAGCAGCCACGTCACGCCGAAGCCGGAGTGGGAGACGGAGTACCGCCATGTCGGCATCGCGATTTCGGCGCTGACCGTCGAAGCCATCGGCGGCACGGCCAAGGACAAGGGCAAGAATCTTTTTGTGCTGGGTTTGCTCGGGAAGATTTTCGACCTGAACATGACCAAACTGACGGCGCTGGTCACGGAAAAATTCGGCGGGAAGGATGCGAGCATTCTCAACACCGCGCTCTCGGCGTTGCAAGCGGGTTACAGCTATTCGGTGGGCAACCTGCTGGAAACCTACCAATTTACCGAGAGTCAAAAGCGGTCCGGCCACCAGGTGGTGATGAACGGCAACGAAGCCCTCGGCTATGGCTTGATCGCCGCGGGCGTCCGCTTTGGCGCCGGGTATCCGATCACGCCCTGGTCGGACATCATGGAATTGCTGCGCCGCGAATTGCCGAAGTACGGCGGCACTTTCGTGCAGTGCGAAGATGAAATCGCCTCCGTCTCGATGGCGTTGGGGGCCGGCTACAGCGGGCGGGTGGCGGTGACCGGTTCGAGCGGGCCGGGTATTTCGCTGAAGACCGAAGCGATCGGCTGGGGCGTGATGGCCGAAGTGCCGCTCGTCATTGTCGATGTGCAACGCGGCGGGCCTTCGACGGGCATGCCGACGAATGTTGAGCAGTCCGATCTGAACATCGCGGTCTACGGCGGGCACGGGGATTCGCCGCGCGTGGTGATCGCGCCGGCGAATGTCGAGGATGCGTTCTACACGGCCATCGAGGCGGTCAACATCGCCCGGAAGTACAACGTGCCGGTGGTCATTCTCACGGATCAAGCCATTGCCACCCGCATCGAAGCGTTCGAAGAACCGAATCTTGAGAAAACTTGCCAGGATATTTCGCCCGATCTCTCGCCGGTGGCGGATTATAAGCCCTACGATTTGAGCACTGCCGATGGCGTAGTGCCGCGCGTAGTTCCCGGAACGCAGATTCTGAGCGGCAAGTACCCGATCGCCACGGGCCTCGAGCACGATGAGATGGGCCACCCGACAGGCTCTTCGAAGTTGCACATGCAGATGGTGGCCAAACGCCGCAGGAAGCTGCAGGCCCTCGCGGAGACGCTCCCGGTTCCGGCTATTTACGGTCCGCCGGAGGGCAACGTGCTGCTCGTCGGATGGGGTTCGACGCAGGGGCCGATTCGGGAAGCGGTCGACAAGGCGCGCGCGGCGGGCGACAGCGTTTCGGCGATCCACATCAAGCATATTTCGCCGCTGCCTCCCGGGTTGGAGAATATTTTCAGCGGGTTCAACAATGTGTTCGTCGTCGAGATGAACGACGAGGGGTTTTACGGATACGGCCAGCTTTGCGGGCTGCTCCGCGCCCGTTACTGCGACCCGCGCATCCGCGGCATCACCAAGACCGACGGCCTGACCTGGAAAGTGCGTGAGATCATGGATCGCGCCAAGAGCATCGTCACCCGCGGCATCGAAAAGATTTAGCATATGGCAATCAGTACCATCCCCGAAGTGGCGCCCAATCCGGGAGCCGCGGTCTCCCTGCCGGCCTCCGATCGCAAAGGCCTGACCAAGAAGGAGCTGGTCGCGGACCATCCGACCTGGTGCCCGGGCTGCGGCGATTTCTCCGTGCTCGCGCTTTACTACAAGCTCATCGAAAAGCGCAAACTCTGGCACGAAAAGATCGCGACCATCGCGGGCATCGGATGCTCGAGCCGGTTTCCGTACTTCGTCCAGGCGCACGGCGCGCACTATATTCACGGACGCGCGCTGCCGTTTGCGAGCGGCGTTTCGCTCACGCGCCCCGATCTGCACGTGTTCGTGTTCGGCGGCGACGGCGATGCCTTCTCCATCGGCGGCAATCACGTCAATCACACCGCCCGCAAGAACATCAAGATGACGTATGTCATCATGGACAATTTCGTCTACGGCCTGACCAAGAAGCAGACGAGTCCGACCTCACCGATCGGGTTCAAGAGCAAGACGGATATCTGGGGCGCAGTCGATCAGCCGATCAACCCGATGAAGCAACTCGTCGCGGCGGGGGCGAGCTTCGTGGCCCGCACGACGGCGACGAATCCGAACCACGTCCTCCAGATGATGGAAGCCGCGATGGATCACGACGGCTTCAGCGTCATCGAGTGTCTCAGCGAATGCATCGAGTTTTACGAAGGCGCGTTCGATGCCGCGAATCCCCGCAAGGGCGGCGTGTTCAATACCGTGCCGGCGGATCACGACGTCGCGAGCGAAGAAGCCGCTTACAAGCTCGCCGGAGCCGCGTGGCCGGGGTATTTCGGCGTGTTCTACAAAGCCCCGCGCCCGACCAAAAACGCGCTCGAAGCCAAAATTAACTCCGACGCCCTGGCCAAGGTCAAAGGCCAGAAGGATTGGCAGATTCTCCAGAAGACCTTCGACCGCATGAAGTAGGTCGGAAGCCTTTCCGACTACCGCCGCGTCCGGCGAAAGTTCTCGATTGGCGGCCCGCTGCCGCTACACTCGCTCTTGAATCCCACGGTTTGAGAGCGAGGAGAACTGTATGAATCGACGCGAGTACCTCAAGAACTTCGGTTTAGGCGGCGTTGGCGGGCTTGGCGCATGGTTAATGCTTCCGGAAACGGCACCGGCCCTGGCTCAAGCCGCGGTCCCGGCAGTTTCCAGCCCGCGCCCGATGGGCAAGGTCACGATCTCCAAAATCCGCGCGATTCTCACGGCGCCGCAGCGCGCGCGGTTGGTGGTGGTGAAGGTCGAAACCAGCGAGCCGGGCCTCTACGGGCTCGGCTGCGCCACGTTCAATCAGCGACCCCTCGCCGTCGTCACCGCCGTCCAGGAATATCTCGATCCGTTCGCGCGCGGCCGCGATGCCGACCAGATCGAAGACCTCTGGCAAAACGCCTATACCAGCTCCTATTGGCGGAACGGCCCGGTGCTCAATAACGCCCTCTCCGGCCTGGACATGGCGTTGTGGGATATCAAGGGGAAACGCGCGGGCATGCCGGTTTACCAATTGCTCGGCGGGAAGTGCCGTTTCGCGGTGGATTGCTACGCGCATTCGAGCGGGCGCGACCACCAGGAATTGGAAGAGAGCGTGAAGCGCAACATGGAGCGCGGCTTCCGCCACATTCGCCTGCAGCTCGGAGCGTACGGTTCGCCCCATCTCTCCACCGAAGCCGATTTCAAGGCGGCCGGTTTCGGCATGAAGCAGGACACGCTGATGGAGTCCTACCCATATCTGAAGGCGATTCCGAAGGCCTTCGAACATATCCGCAATACGTGCGGCGACCGGGTGGAATTGCTGCACGATATTCACGAACGGATCGCTCCGATCGAAGCGGTCAATTTGCTCAAGGAACTCGAAAAGTATCGGCCGTTCTTCATCGAAGATCCGGTGGCTCCGGAGGATAACGGGTACTTTCCATTTTTGCGGCAGCACACCACGGTGCCGATCGCGATGGGGGAACTCTTTAACAGCCCGCACGAGTGGGTGCCGTTGATCACCGGCCGGTTGATCGACTTCCTGCGCGTTCACATCAGCCAGGCGGGCGGCCTGACACCGGCGCGGAAGATGGCCGCCCTGGCGGAGTGGTTCAATGTCCGCACCGCCTGGCACGGGCCGTCCGACCTTTCACCGGTGGGGCATGCCTGCAACGCGCATCTGGACCTCGCGATCCGCAACTTCGGCATTCAGGAAGGCATTCAATTCAACGACGCCACCCAGGAAGTTTTTCCCGGATGCCCCACCTACAAGAACGGCTACATGTATGTGAACGAGGCCCCCGGATTCGGCGTCGACATCGATGAGGAAAAGGCCAGGAAGTATCCCTTCCCGGAGAATCCTGGTTACTGGGAACCGGTGCGACGCCCCGACGGCACGGCGGTTCGCCCATGAATCGCCTGCGCCGGGGTTGATGAGTATGGGCGGCGAGGACGCCGGGACATTGAAGGTGGGGAAGAGAGAGGGACCGGGCCTGATGGACTTCACTTTAACCCGCGCGCCAAGGCGAGTTTGGCTGGCTGATTGATGCCTATCCGGTATAAGTGCCGTTGCGATGGAATTTCGACATTTGCGCTATTTCCAGGCCGTGGCCGAAGAGTTGAGCTATTCGAATGCGGCGCGGCGGTTGCATGTCGCCCAGCCGGCCTTGAGCCGCGCCGTCCAGGAAGTAGAGCGCGAATTGGGCTTTCCGGTGCTGCTGCGGACACGGCGGACCGTCGCGTTGACGCCGGCGGGCCGGGTCTTGCTCGACGAAGCCGGTCTGCTGCTGCAGCGGTTCGAGGAAGCGCTCCGCCGAACCCGGCGGGCCGCCACGGGGGAAGAGGGCGAGCTGCGCCTGGGGTATATCGGCCCGCCCGCTCAAGGTTTTCTGGGGCGGCTGCTCGCCGAGTTTCGCGTGGCCCATCCGCGCGTCACGGTCGTGCTGGAGGAGCGCACGCCGGAACGGGTTTGGGAAATGGTGGCGAACGGACGGTTGGACCTTGGGCTCACCCGGCCAGTGCTGGCTCACGAAGCTTTGGGGCTGCGCACCCTCCTGCTTCGCCGCGAGCCGCTGTGGGCGGTGCTGCCGGAGGGACATCGGTTGGCGGCGCGCCGCACCATTCCGTGGCGCCAGCTCGCCAGCGAACCCTTGGTGATTTTGGCGCGGCGCGAAGGCGCGGGTTTGTACGATGCGATCCTGCATGCCTGCACGCGTGCGCGTTTTGCGCCGCGGCTGGCGCACACGCCGAGCTTGATGAGCACCGTCCTAAGCTATGTGGAAGCCGGCGCTGGAGTCGGCCTCATGTCCGACTCGGTCACCACGCTCGCCGCCGGCCGGCCGTTGACGTTCCGCCCGCTCACGCCGCCGGCCACGGTGGAACTGGTCATGGTCTGGTCCGAGCAGGAAGAAACACCGCCGGCCCGGGCCTTTCGCGCTCTGCTCGGCGAATGGCTCGCGCAAGGGAAACTCTGGGCCAAAAAGTGAATCGCCGGGCGGAAGGCTGGGGAATGATCCGGGCTGCGCGATTCCACGACCTGCGCTAGGATGGGCGAAGTGATCGATTCCGCATCGTCATATTATACCGGGGCCACCGGGGAACGGTACCACCGCGAGAAGCGCGGAATTCCGGCGGCGGCCTACGATTGGGTGGCGGCGGCGCGGCGGAGCAAATTCCAATCAGATATTCAACCCGGGGATGCCGTCTTCGAATTCGGCGTCGGGCTGGGCTGGAATCTGGCCGCCCTGCAATGCGGCCGAAAGCTTGGGTACGACATCGCGGGCACGGTGCGGCCCGAAGTCGAGGGACGGGGAATTACCTGGGTTGAAGACCCTGCGCAACTTCCGGTCCAATCACTGGATGTGATCATCTGCCACCATGTCCTCGAACATCTGCTGGATCCGGCGGGAACGTTGCAGCGCCTGCGGAAGCTGCTCAAACCGGCGGGCCGGCTCCTGCTGGTCGTGCCGGCCGAGAATCGCGCCGAAGGCCGACGCTACGATCCGGACGAGCCGAACCGGCATCTCTTCTCCTGGAACCCTCAAACGCTGGGAAATCTCCTCGCCGTGTGCGGGTTCGCGACCTCTCGGATTGGCCTCCATCGTTACGGCTACGATCGCTGGGCCGCGGCGCTGGCCGTGCGCCTGCGCGGCGGCGAGAATCTTTTCCGTGCGATCCGAACCGCTGCCCAGTCCTTGCGCCCGCTCTACGAGGTCCGGTCGGCCGCCATTCCTTTGGGTTGAGCCCGGTGAAATCCTTGAGGATCGAGGCCGTCAGCCCGCCTTGACCTCGTGGAGCTGGTACAGGGCGCGCCAATCGACCGTCTCGCTGACCATGATTCCGGCGAGCGAACGCAAGCGCTGAGCGGTTTCCCAAGCGTCCCCGCCGAGCGGATGCGGGGGGAGCGCATCGAGCTTCCGCCGCCGCTCCTTTAAGAGTGCCGCCATGGCTTCGGAACGAAGACTTAGGCGCTTGGCCTCCGCTTGGAACACAATGCCTACGAGCGCGGCAATAAAGGCCGGCACAGCGGCAGCGAGCGCGCCCAGAATCACCGCCAGGGTGTGCAACGGTCCGGGATGCGGCCGCAGTTCGAGGATCAAGGCGACGCCCGCGCAGGCCAGGACGATCCAGAGCAGGAGTTTGCCGAGATGTTCGAGGCCTTGGTGGAGCGCATGCATGTCGCGCCCGTTCTCCTCGTGGTAGCGAATTTGGAGATCGATCCACTCGGTTTGGGCGGAGCGGACAACCACTTGCGCAGCAGACGAGTCAAGGCTGGCGTGAGAATCAGGCCGGGGGGCCACGGAAGGTTCCGCCCGGGTGAGCGCTCGAAAAAGCCAGTTCGTCCAACCTTGACGCGGATCGAGCGGCGCATAGTGGGGGGGAATCTCCACGGTGGGCACCAACGTTCCGAAAGGCGCAAGCCACGGCATGGGGCGGAGCAGTTCGGCCAGATGGCGAAAGTCCGCCGCGTGTTCCTGATGGCGCTCGCGCCGGCCCACCCACTCCAAATGGAGCAAGGTGCCCAGAATGGCGAGCTTCAGCCCGCCGAGCACCAGAACGGTTCCGGGGGCGGGCGTCCCTCCCGAGAGCAGAGCTGCCGCCATCAAGGCGACCGCCGCCGCGGCCGCGGCTCCGGCCAGGATAAAGGCCAGCGCGAAGGACCCACGGTATGTCCGCATGTAGGCACGAGACAGCTTTGAGGCATGTTTGAAATGCTCCTGATAACGCGAAAGGGTGGCATCGCCGTTGGCCGTGGGGAATGCCTCGGAGGGCGCAGCCAGCGGCAGATGGGGCGGGGCCTCGCTGGTCGAAGACGCGAATTGCCGCCCCAGTCCAAGCAGCGCACGCCAAACCTCCTCCAAAAACTCGGCGAGGGTCGGAGAAATGCAGAAGTTATGAACCGGTTCGTCGCCGAAGTAGAGACGCAGGCGCTGGACGGCGACCGCCAGGCGCCAGGCACGATCTTGCGCGGCGGGCGAGCCTTGGACCTCCCCTTCAGCCTCCAGGAGGTGGGGAATCGCCAGCAGATATTGAACGCGCCGGCGGAGCGGCTCTTGCCATTTCCCGCTTGCGAGCGGCTGGGCTGCCTCCCAATCGAGTTTGGGGACAGCGAACTGGCGATCCCGGGCCAGGTGCAAGGCGATGCGGGTGCCGAGCGGCGTCACGAGAATCGCCAGGACGGGCACGCTCAACCCAAGAGCGGCCTGGATGTTTTCGACGGTGCCGGCCGGGCCAGCTTCAGCGAACGGATTGTACGCCGCCACCACCAGATCGGCATTTTGGAAAAGAAGTTCCGCCGCCTGTCGGTAGGCCCGGTGGCGGCAGGCCTGGTTGTGGGGCGAATCGAAAGCCTCGTTCCGCAAGCTCCAGTACTGGCCATCGAGCCGGGTGACTTGCTCGGTGCAAGGGTGACGACAAAGTTCGCGAAGCTTTGCGGCTTCATCCGGCGTGAAGTCGTCTGTAAGTTTTCCCGTGGACATCGGATAGTCGGCCTCGGGAAAAGGCAGGATCGCTTCGAGTTGGACGCGCACCCTGTCTTTATCCCTCGGCAGGTCGAGTGCGGAAACGATGCCAATCTGGTCCGCCCCGGCGGCGAGGTTGCTCAACACGGCCAGCCGGGCCGGATCGCCGTTGAAGAAGTCCTTGAGCTTTGTATCGGGATGCTCTGGGACCGGCACCCGAATCTGCAGTGCATCCACAAACGCGCGGTGAATCTCGGCCCAGACCTCGTCGAACGCTTTCCGGGCGGCCTCACGCAGCGCCTCCTCGCCAAACCGGCGATTGCCGATCACGCCGACTTCCAGTGCGTAGGTGGGTTTCGGAGGGTTGCGCACCACGCAGGCGATGTTGCGCCCGCCCGGTGAGCGGGCCAAGTCAAAAGCGACGACCGGAGGAGCCCGGCTCGACGCACGCCGTTCCGGGGCGAGCCAAAGCTCCGTCTCGGAACCGCCACTACGGATATCGAGGCGGTTCGATTCGCCAGGCAGGGATTTGCCGTGCTACTTCCGTCGGCGGCTGGCGCCGGCGGCGGTTTTGAGCGGGATTCGTTTAAAGCGGCGGGTGAGTTCGGTGAGGGAATCTTCGACGGCGAGGCGTTCGAGGCTGGACGCGCCGACGAAGCCCTGGCAATCGGTGTGCTCGTTGATGTAGGCCGCATCCTCCGGCGTCGCAATGGGGCCGCCGTGAGAGAGGAAGATAAGATCTTTGCGGGCTTTTTTGCCGCCATCAATGATCGACTGGGTGCGGCGGACGGCGTCATCCATCGTGCAGGTGGCGCCGGTGACGCCGATGGATCCGCCGATGGTGGTGCCGACGTGGGCAATGATGACATCCGCCCCGGCGCGGGCCATGGCCTCCGCTTCCTCGGGCTCGGCGACGTAAACGATGGTGAACAGGTCCATCTTGTGGGCGATGCGGATCATCTCGACTTCGAGTTTGAAGCTCATGCCGGTCTCTTCCAGGACCTTCCGGAAATGGCCATCGACGATGCAATGCGTCGGAAAATTGTTCACCCCGGAAAAGCCCATGTCCTTGACCTGCAAGAGCCAATGCCACATCCGGCGGCGCGGGTCGCTGCCGTGGACGCCGCAAACGACGGGGATTTCCTCGACCACCGGCAGCACTTCATGCTCGCCGATTTCCATGGCGATGGCGTTGGCATCGCCGTAGGCCATGAGCCCGGCGGTCGAGCCGCGGCCGGCCATGCGGAACCGGCCGGAGTTGTAAATGATGATGAGGTCAGCCCCGCCCTTCTCGATGAATTTGGCGCTGATGCCGGTGCCGGCGCCGGCCGCGATGATCGGTTCGCCACGCTTCAGGGTGGCGCGCAGACGGTCGACGACTTCTTTGCGGGTGTAGGGATTCCCCCGGCCGGTCCATGGATTGGGCATAGTTAATACAGTCGAATGTTGGGCGGAGTGTGGAAAAGGGCGGGCGCTTTGGCAATCTTTTCGGAATGGCCCGTGCTCACGCCAATGACGAATCCCGCACTGGGCCGCAACCGGCCGGGGGGGGGGGCCTTCGCGATCGTGCCAAGCCTTCGCTCGTCTGGGGAAGGCCTGAAAGTGGTGCATCCGGCAGGACTTGAACCTGCAACCTTCTGATCCGAAGTCAGAAGCTCTATCCAATTGAGCTACGGATGCCCAGCAGTCTTCCCACCAAGAGAACACATCCCGGTCCGGTTCTCAACCTCAATCCAGCCTCTCATGACTGCGAATGATCGAAGGCGGCGGCGTTCTACTGGAAAAGGTCGAGCTGGGCAGGCGGGGGCAGGCTCTGGAGCTTTTCAGCCTCGCGGCGGCGAGGGGCGCGGGTGCGGCCGACGGGGGTGAGTTCGCTGTCTTCGAGATTGCTGAGGATTTCGCGGGCGCGGGCGAGAACGGCCTGGGGCACGCCGGCGAGGCGGGCGACCTGGATGCCGTAGCTTTTGTCGGTGCCGCCCGGGACGATTTTGCGGAGGAAGACGATCTGGTCGTTCCATTCGCGGACGGCGACGTTGTAGTTTTTGACGCGGGGGAGGCGGGCGGCGAGTTGGGTGAGTTCGTGGTAATGGGTGGCGAAGAGGGTTTTGGCGCCGATCTGGTTGTGGAGGTGCTCGACGATGGACCAGGCGAGGCTGAGGCCATCGAAGGTGCTGGTGCCGCGGCCGATTTCGTCGAGGACGATGAGGCTGCGGCGGGTGGCGTTGTTGAGGATGTTGGCGGTCTCGCTCATTTCGACCATGAAGGTGGATTGGCCGCGGGCGAGGTCGTCGCTGGCGCCGATGCGGGTGAAGATGCGGTCGACGAGGTCGATGCGCGCCGAGGCGGCGGGAAGGAAAGAGCCGGTGTGGGCAAGGAGCGCGAGGAGAGCGGTCTGGCGGATGAAGGTGCTTTTGCCGGCCATGTTCGGACCGGTGATGAGGACAAGCTGCTGGGTGCGGTGATCGAGTTCGGTGTCGTTGGGGACGAAACGCTCTTCGATGAGGGCGAGATCGAGGACGGGGTGGCGGCCGTCGCGAATGTGGAGAATCCCTTCGTCGCCGATCTCGGGGCAGATGTGGCCGTGGAGGCGGGCGGATTCGGCAAAGCTGGCGAGGACATCGAGCTGGGCGACGGCTTGGGCGGCGGCCTGGATTTCGCGGAGGCGGGCGAGGACGGCTTCGCGAAGGCGGAGGAAGAGTTCGTATTCGAGCTTCGTGGCACGCTCTTCCGCGCCGAGGATTTTGCCTTCCATGTCCTTCAACTCGGCGGTGATGAAGCGCTCGGCGTTGGCGACAGTTTGCTTGCGGACGTAGTGGGCGGGGACTTTGTCGAGATTGGCCTTGGTGACTTCGATGAAATAGCCGAAAACGGAATTGAAGCGGACCTTCAGCGAAGGGATGCCGGTGCGTTCGATTTCCTGCTGCTGGAGCTTGGCGATCCAATCCTTGCCGTCCCGCGTGGCGCGGAGCAATTCGTCGAGCGCTTCGTCGAAGCCCTGGCGGATGAGGCCGCCTTCCTTGAGGGCGAGGGGCGGTTCCTCGACGATGGCGCGGCCGATGAGGTCGACGAGATCGGGCTGGGCGGCGATTTGGGCGCAGAGGGCGTCGAGGCCGGAAGGGGCGGGCGGCGGTTCTTCGAGGAGGGTTTCCTGGGAGGGAGGCTCGGAGGCGGTCGATGGCAGCGCGGCGAGGACTTCGCGGAGGCGGGGGATAGTTTCGAGCGCGGCGCGGATGGCGCGGAGGTCGCGGGCATTGCCGCTGGCGGTGGTGAGGCGGCCGAGGGTGCGTTCGAGATCGCGGATTTCAGCGAGAAGCGCGCGGAATTCGGCGAGGGCGCGGGGATGGGAGAGCCAGGACTGGACGATCTCCTGGCGTTCGCGGATGGCGGGGGCGGAAGCGAGGGGTTGAGCGAGCCATTCGCGGAGGCGGCGGGCGCCCATCGGCGTGACGGTGCGGTTGGTGGCGCCGAAAAGGCAGGCCTGGCGGGGCGAATCGCGGTGGAGCGGCTCGAGCACTTCGAGATTCCGGAGCGTGGCCGTGTCGAGAATGAGGAAATCGCGGGCGTCGTAACAAGAGAGACGGGTGAGATTGGCGGCATCGCGCCGGAGATGCTGGACGAGATAGTGGAGCACCGCGCCGGCGGCGCCGGTGGCGGCGCCGCGGCGCGCGAGGCCGAAGCCGTCGAGCGAGGCGACCTTGAAGTGATCGCGCAGGGTGAATTGCGACGTTTCGGGAGCGAAGACCCAATCTTCGTAGCCGATGAGGATCGAGTAATAGGATTTCAGCAGATCGCGGAGGGCGGCGGCTTCGGCGGGGTGGATGATTTCGGCGGGGCGAAGGCGTTCGAGCTCGGAAAGCAGCTCCGCTTCGCTTCCGACTTCGGTGGCGCGGAAGTCGCCCGTGGTGAGATCGACGACGGCGAGGCCGAAGCGCTGTTGGTGCGGATAGATCGAGGCGAGGAAATTGTTGCGCTCGGCGGTGAGGAGCCGTTCATCGAAATGCGTGCCGGGGCTGAGAATCTGCGTGACCTCGCGTTTGACGAGCTGGCCTTTTTGCGCGTCTTCGACCTGATCGCAGAGGGCGACCTTGCGGCCGGCCTTGAGCAGGCGCGCGATGTAGCCATGCAAGGCATGGTGCGGAATGCCGCACATCGGCACCGAACCGCGGCGCGTGAGCGTGACATTGAGGAGTTGCGCGCCGGCTTGCGCGTCCTCGAAAAACATTTCGTAAAAGTCGCCGAGACGGAAGAGCAGCAGCGCATCGCGCGGCAGTTCCGCCTTGATGCGCCGGTACTGCGCCATCATCGGTGTGAGTTCGGAATCGCCGGACATCGTGCGGGCGATTTTAAGTCCGGCGCGGGCGGCGTCGAAGGAAATTTCGAGATTCGCGCAGATTTGTATTGCAATCCGTGTCGAATCAAAATCAAAGTGGGCCGCGACCCAACAGAGTGCGTACACTTTGTTACCATTTCGTGCCGAGCACGAAGTGCAAACACCGAACGGAGGTGAATAACTGTGGCTGCTAAGAAAAAAGCCGCGAAACCCGCGGCCAAAAAAGCTCCCGCCAAAAAGTCCGGCGGAAAAAAGAAGTAACCTCATCTCTCAATGCACCTTGGATGGAGCTTCCGCCTCAAGCCGAAGCTCCATCCATGAAAATCACGGTGCCCGCTCCCCTTCATGGCTACCCTCGTTTTCGATATCGAAACTTCCTCGCTTCCTCTCGAACAGTTCGACGATGCGCAACAGGAGTACCTTTTTCGCGAAGCGAACCGGTTGCCGGAAGGTGGAGACCGGGAGTCGCGGCGCACCGAACTGCGGCAGCAGATGAACCTGTATCCGCTCACGGCGCAGGTGGTCTGCCTGGGGATGCTGAACGCCGATTCGCTGCGTGGGCAGGTGCTTTACGTGGCGGATGAGCACGAGGGGGAGGGCGCGGGCGACGAGCCCACGGTGCAATTCGTGCCATGCGTGGACGAGGCGGAGCTGCTCGCGCAATTCTGGGAAGCCGCGAAGAAATATCCCTCGATCGTGACGTTCAACGGACGCGGCTTCGACGTGCCGTTTCTCTATTTGCGCTCGGCCGTATTGTGCGTGCCGATTACCCGGAAGGATTGGCTGGGCTACCGGTACCAGACGGAGCCGCACTGCGATCTGGCGGAACAATTCACCTTTTACGGCGTGAGCGGCCGCGATGGCGCGGCGCGGCGGTTCAACCTCGATTTTTACTGCAAGGCGTTCGGCATCGAATCGCCCAAAAGCCACGGCGTGACCGGGCGGGACGTGAACGAATTGATGGCGGCGAAGGCGTATCGAGAGATCGCGGAGTATTGCCTGCGGGATGTGCGCGCCACGGTCGCGCTCTACCAAGTGTGGAAAGAGCGGCTGGCCGGGATCAAGTAGGTTTCACGGTGGGTGGCAGAGGCACCAGTAAGGGCAATTCTTCGATCACGCCGCCGCCGAGGCAGTACTCGCCATCGTAGAGGATCGCGGATTGGCCGGCGGCGATGCCAGCATCCTTTTCCGCCAGGCGCAGATGCCAGCGGCCAGAGCCGAGGGGGCTCATGGCACACGCTTGCAGGCGGGGGCCGTGGCGGAGTTTGCAAAGCAAATCGGTCTTCTCGGGAGGGCGCCCGGCGATCCAGTGGGCTTCGGCGATGGTCAGTTCGTCCCGCGCGTGGTCCAAATAGCGATCCGCATGCGCCACGAACACACTATTGCGCGCGAGATTCTTGGCGACGACGTACCAAGGTCCGCCGCTGAGCCCGAGGCCCTTGCGCTGGCCGACGGTGTGGAACCAGACGCCGTGATGCGGGCCGAGCCTCTTTCCGGAGTCGATCTCGATAATGTCCCCATCCTTCTCGCCGAGGTGAAAGCGAACGAAATCCGGATACTTGATCTTGCCCAGAAAGCAGATGCCCTGGCTGTCGCGCCGCGTTCGGTTCGGAAGCGCGAACTCCTCGGCCAGCCGGCGCACCTCGGCCTTGTGCAAATGGCCCACGGGGAACTCGATGCGCCGAAGCTGCGCTTGCGTAAGACGCGACAGAAAATAGGACTGATCCTTGACGGGATCGGGCGAGCGTCTTAATCGCACCTCGCCGCCGCATCGCTCGATCTGGGCATAGTGGCCGGAAGCGACGCGTTCGAACGCGGGATCGATCTTGTCGAAGAACAAGCCAAACTTGATCCATTCGTTGCAGAGAATATCAGGACTGGGAGTGCGCCCGGCCTTCAGTTCGCGCACGACGTGGGCGACCACGCGATCCTGGTACTCCCCTTGCAGCGCGACGATTTCCAGCGGCACGCCCGCCTGTTCGCACACGGCGCGCGCGCAGGCCAGATCCTCCTCCCACGGGCAATCGCCGAGAAAGGCCAGTTCTTCTTCGAGCCAGATTTTCAGGTAAAAAGCGGTGATCTCCCGTCGGCCTTCCGCCTGCAGCAGGCGCAACGCCACGGAACTATCCACCCCGCCCGACAAGAGCACGGCGGTTTTCACTCGCTGAACTGCATCGCACGCATGGCCGACTCTAAACGAACGGCTCCGTCGCCGCGAGCGCCTCGACGCTGGGCAAATGGAGCCGGATGCGTTAAAAATAGACGTGTGATACCCAACGGTCCAGAGGAGCGCCGAGCAAGCGGTGCCGAATGCCTCCCGACAGCCTGCGCCTGGCGGGGCTGGCTGCTGGCGGGGCTGGCCATGCTGGTGGTGGACAGTTGGTGCAGCACTCCCGCGGCCGCCTCGAACTGGTGGTCGCTTCGGCCGCTGGAGCGTCCATCCGTGCCGGTCGTGCGCGATGCATCCTGGCCCCGAACGACGATCGATCGGTTCATTCTGGCGAAACTCGAAGAGAAAGGTTGGCGTCCCTCCTCGCCGGCCAGCCGGCGCGACTGGGCGCGCCGCGTGTATTTCGATGTCATCGGCCTGCCGCCCTCGCCGGAGGAAGTGGCGGCATTCGAGAACGATCGTTCTCCCGCGGCGTTCGAACGGCTCGTCGATCGATTGTTGGACCGTCCCGAGTATGGCGAACGCTGGGCCCGGCACTGGCTCGACGCGGTTCATTTCGCCGAAACCCACGGCCACGACCAGGACCGGCCGCGGCCGAATGCCTGGCCGTATCGTGATTACGTGATCCGCGCATTCAACGAGGACAAGCCATACGCCCGCTTCATCCAGGAACAGCTTGCCGCCGATGCCTTCTTTCCGGAGGAACCCGCCAAGGTCGTCGCGCTGGGATTTCTCGCGACCGGTCCCTGGGACGAAAGCTCGTTGCGGGACATTCGGGAGGATTCGATCGACCGCCAGATCGCGCGCTACATCGACCGCGACGACATCGTCGCCACGGTGATGAACACGTTTGCCAGCACGACCGTGCAATGCGCGCGCTGCCACGATCACAAATTCGATCCCGTTTCGTTGGAGGAGTATTACAATTTGCAGGCGGTGTTCGCCGGGACGGACAAGGCGAACCGGCGGTACGATCCGGATCCGCAGGTGCAGCGCCGGCGCCGCGAATTACTCGCGCGGCAGCAGGCCCTCGCCTCGCCCACCGCCGAGGTCCAGCGCGAGCTGCTCGGCCCCGATTCAGCACGCCAGACTGCCCACTGGGAGGCGCAACTGCCCGCGCCGCCCGCGCTGTGGGAAACGCTGCATCCCATCAGCGCCCTGGCCGCCAAAGGCGCGGCTTTGCAGGTGCATCCCGACGGCGCGGTGCGATCGGCAGGCACCCGCGCCGAAACCGACCAGTATACGGTCGTCGCGGAAGTGCCGTCCGCGAAGGCGTTGCGCATCGAAGTGCTGGCCGACAGTGGTTTGCCGAAGGATGGCCCAGGCCGCGCGGATAACGGCAATTTTCACCTCACGGACTTTCGCGTGTTCGCGCTGGGGCCGGACGGTTCGGAACAAGCGCTGGCACTGCGGCACCCTTCCGCCGATTTCAATCAGCCGGATTGGGGAATCGAAAAAGCCATCGACCGCGATCCGAAAACCGGCTGGGGCATCCATCCGCAAACAGGGCAGCGCCATGTCGCGGTGTTCGAGCTGGCTTCCCCGCTGGAACGCCCAGAGCGCCTGAAAATCGTGTTGCATCAGGAGCACGGCGGCGGCCATTTGATCGGGCGATTTCGCCTTTCGGCCTCGACCACCCCGCCGCCGGTCCGGGCAAGCCTCGTTCCGGATGCCATCGCCCGGGTCTTGTTGAAACCGGCCGCGGAGCGTCTGGACGCGGATCGCTTGGTGCTGGCCCAGCATCGGGCGGCGGAAGAAGCGGCGGCGCAACTGGCCGCGTTGCCCGAGCTGGCGGTGGTGTACGCCGGCACGCGCGATTTTCTGCCGGACGGCAGTTTCAAACCGGCCGCGGCGCCGCGGCCGGTTCATGTCCTGCGGCGCGGCGACATTCATCAACCGGGCGCGGCCGCCGCGCCCGGGGCGCTGAGCTGCGTGCCCGGCGTTCGAGCCGATTTCAATATCCCTCCCGAGGCGCCGGAAGAGAAGCGACGAGCAGAGTTGGCTCGCTGGCTGACCGATCCCAACAACACCCTGACATGGCGCTCCATCGTAAACCGCGTGTGGCACCACCATTTCGGCCGCGGTCTCGTCAACACGCCGAACGATTTCGGCCGCATGGGCAGCCAGCCGAGCCATCCGGAACTCCTCGATTGGCTGGCGGGCTGGTTTCTCGATCACGGCGGCAGTTTGAAAAAACTTCACAAATTGATCCTGACGAGTTCCGTCTACCGTCAGGATTCGCGGGATGTGCCCGAGTTTTCGCGCGAAGACGCGGATAATATCTGGCTCTGGAGAATGAACCGCACCCGCCTGGATGCGGAATCGGTGCGCGACGCCATTCTGGCGGCCGCCGAAGAGCTGGACGGCACGATGGGCGGGCCATCGGTGCAGCAATTCCTGATGTCGCCCGGCATTCACGTCACGCCCAAGGTGGACTACCTGGGTTACGATATCGATTCGCCGGGCGCGCGGCGGCGCAGCGTTTACCGGTTTATCTTCCGGACCTTGCCCGATCCCTTCATGGACTCGCTGGACTGCCCCGATTCCTCGCAGCTCACTCCGGCGCGCAACACGTCCGTAACCGTCACCCAGGCGCTCGCGATGCTGAACGACCAGTTCGTGGCCCATTACAGCGAACGGCTGGCCGACCGGCTGCGGCGGGAGCGGATGGGAAACCTCTCCGCTCAAGTGGAACACGCATGGACCTTGGTGCTTGGCCGCGCCGCCGCGCCCGAGGAATCGGCTCGCGCCGTGAAATTCGCGGCCGAGCACGGCCTGCCGAATCTTTGCCGGGTGCTTTTCAATTCGAACGAATTCATGTTTATCAATTAATGGCGTGCGTATGAGCCCTTACCGTCCCCCTTCGTTGTCCCGCCGCGATTTCCTCTGGCGCACCGGCGGCGGCCTGGGCGGCATCGCCCTGGCGCATTTGGCGGCGGCTGAAACCGGCGCAGCCGCCCCAGTCGCGCGGCGTCCGCATCACGCGCCGAAAGTGCGCCGGGTGATCCAGCTTTTCATGAACGGCGGGGTCAGCCAGATGGACACCTTCGATTACAAGCCGGAACTCGAACGGCGGCACGGAGAGAAGTTCGACCCGGGCGCGCATGTGGAAGCCGCCACGAGCGAGCCGGGGAAGGTCATGAAATCGCCGTTCGAGTTCCGCCAGCATGGCCAGTGCGGGCGGTGGGTTAGTTCGGTCTTCCCGCATCTGGCCTCCTGTGTCGATGACCTGGCCTTCCTCTTGGCGCTGGCCTCGAAGACCAACGTGCACGGCCCGGCGAGCTACATGATGAACACCGGGTTTCTGAATCCCGGATTTCCCAGCTTCGGTTCCTGGCTGTCCTATGGGCTGGGCAGCCTGAATGAGAACCTGCCCACGTTTGTCGTGCTGCCGGATACGCGCGGATTGCCCTATAACCAAAAGGGCAATTTCAGTGCCGCGTTTCTGCCCGTCACGCATCAGGGCGTCATCGTCCACGCCGGAGCCCCGGAGCCGATCGCGCACCTCAAACCACCGGCCCGTGCGGGATACATTTCCGGCCGGAGCGAACCGGCCAGCCTCGACCTCCTCCGCGAATTGAACGAGCGCCACCTCGAGCAAACGCCGGGCGACTCGCGGCTCGAGTCCCGCATTCATTCGTACGAGCTGGCCGCGCGGCTGCAACTGGCCGCGCCGGAAGCGCTCGATATTCCTGGTGAATCCGAAGCCACGCGCAAACTCTATGGGCTGGACCAACCGCATACGGAAGATTTTGGCCGGCGCTGCCTCTTGGCCCGGCGGCTGATCGAGCGGGGCGTGCGGTTCGTGCAGGTCTGGAGCGGCGCGGGAGGCGCTTCCAATAACTGGGACAATCACGGCGACATTCCGAAGGAACTCCCGCCAATGGCCGCGGCCACCGATCAACCGATCGCCGCGCTGCTGACCGACCTCAAATCGCGCGGATTGCTCGAGGATACGCTCGTCATCTGGAGCACGGAGTTCGGCCGCATGCCTTTTACGCAAGGCAGCACGGGCCGCGATCATAATGGCGGCACCTCTGTCGCTTGGCTCGCCGGAGCCGGCATTCGCGCCGGCGTCGCCCACGGCGAGAGCGATCCGTGGGCCTGGAAGGCGCAAGCGGGCACCACCTGGTGCTACGATCTTCATGCCACGGTCCTTCATCTGCTCGGCTTGGACCACACGCGCCTGACCTTCCGCCACAATGGCATCGACCGCCGCCTCACCGACGTCCACGGCGAGATCATCCATCCGATCCTGGCCTGATCGGACGGTGCCGGGGCGGCGGTTCAGTCTCCGGCGCACACCGGATCAATCCTCGCCGGCTTGCCAAGGCGGGGAGGCTTGCCTACTGTGGCCGCAGCCGGAAAAGCATGGTTATGACGAACACGCGAGTTCTCACTTCGATCCTGGGGGGCGCTGCGGCGCTCTGGTTGTCCGTGGAGATTCAAGGCGCCAGTTGGCCGCAATATCGCGGCCCATCGCACGATGGCACGATCGCGGAGGTCATGCCGGCCTGGCCGAAGGATGGACCCCGGGCCGCATGGAAAGTCCCTACGCTGGGCGGATTCAGCAGCTTCGTCGTCGAAAATGGCAAGGCGTACACGCTGGTGCTTCGGGATGTCGAAGGGGTGAACCGCGAAGTCGTCGTCTGCCTGGACGCGGATTCAGGCAAAGAAGCGTGGTCGGCTCCGGTGGGGATGGCGAAGTACGACGGCGGCGGCGATTCAGGCACCCGGGAAAACTCCGGGGGAGATGGCCCTCGCTCCACTCCCTCCTTAAGCGAAGGGCGTTTATACGTTTTGTCCGCCGACCTCGCCCTCACTGCGTTCGAAGCCGCCTCCGGCAAGCAACTCTGGCGCAAGGATTTGCTGAAGGAGCACGCCGGCCGGAACATTAGCTGGAAGAACGCGGCCAGCCCGCTCATCGAAGGCAATCTTGTTTTTGTCGCCGGCGGCGGCGAAGGCCAGGCTCTCCTGGCGTTCGACAAGAAGGATGGACGCCTCGCCTGGAAGGGCGAGAACGACAAAATGACTCACGCCACCCCCATCGCCACCACCATTCACGGCACCCGGCAAGTCATCTTCTTCACCCAGACCGGCCTGGTCTCCGTGGTTCCTGCTTCGGGCAAGGTGCTCTGGCGGCATGGGTTCAAGTATAATGTCTCCACCGCCGCCTCTCCGGTGGTCGCAGGCGACATCGTGTATTGCTCTGCCGGTTACGGCGTTGGAGCCACCGCCGCGCAGATTTCGAAGTCCGGCGACCAATTTTCCGCCAAGGAATTGTGGCGCGAAACCGGCCCTAAACTGGCGAACCACTGGAGCACGCCCGTGGCGAAGGACGGTTATCTCTACGGCATGTTCCAATTCAAGGAGTACGGCACCGGCCCGCTGAAGTGCGTCGAACTGAAAACCGGCAAGGTGGTGTGGGAAGAGGCCGGCTTCGGCCCCGGCAACGTGCTCCTGGCGGGGGATCGTCTGGTCGTGCTGGGCGACGCCGGCCAGCTCGTCCTCGCCGAAGCCAGTCCGAAGGGCTACAAGGAACTCAGCCGGGTGCAGGCGCTCACCGGCAAGTGCTGGTCCACGCCCGCCTACGCGGACGGCCGGCTATTCGTGCGCAGCACGAAGGAAGGCGCTTGCTTCGATCTCAGCCGCGCGCTGTCCCTCCGTTGACCGAACCGGAGCGGCGAGAAACAGGCGTGGAAGATACGGCGTCGTTGTCGCGAAGTACGACTGAAGTATGGGAAAGCTGATCGCGGAGATGGAAATTTCGGCAGTGAAAATGGAACTGCCGGACACGAAAACCATCCGCCTGCAATGGCCCGGGGACTACGCGCCCGAGTTCAAGACGGGCCAGTTCATTACCCTCTACTGGCCGGACACCCCGAACTACAAGCGCGCCTATTCCCTCTCCTCCTGCGCCCTGGATCGTGGGGCCTACGAGGTCACCGTGAAGCGGGAGGGCAAGATGGGGACGCGCATTGTCGATTGGGCCAAGGTGGGCGACCGCATGTTCGTGATCCCTCCGACGGGCCGGTTTCTGCCCGTGTACGAACCGGAGAAGCACCTGCTTTGCATCGCCGGCGGGTCGGGCGTCACCCCCTTTCGCGGCTTTGTCCGCGAGGCCACGCAGCGCCGTTTGAAGACGCGCATCACGGTGCTCTACAGCGTTCGCACCACGAACGACATCATCTTTAATGAGGAATTCCGCGAGCTGGCCCACGCCAACGAGCATTTTAATTTCTGCGTCACCTGCACGCGCCTCGCCCCGCAGGATGCGTGGACCGGCCGCCGCGGCCGCATTGATGCCGCCTGGGTCAAGGAGCACATCCACGAGCCGGCCCACACGGTGTTCTACGCCTGCGGGCCGAACGAACTGGTGGAGGGAATCGAGGATCTGGTCCTGCACCAGCTTCACATGCCGAAGGAACAATTGCGCCTGGAGAAATGGGGATGAGCACTTCCTGGCAACGCACTCCGCTCTACGAAGCTCATCGCCAGCTCGGCGCGAAGTTGATCGAGTTCGGCGGCTGGGAAATGCCCGTCCAATACACGAGCATCATGGACGAGCACCTCGCCGTGCGCCGGGCGGCGGGAATATTCGACATCTCGCACATGGGCGAGATGATCGTGTCCGGACCTGGAGCGCTGGCCTTTCTCAACGGGCTTCTGACCAACGATGTCCGGAAGCTCGTACCGGGCTGGGGCCAGTACACCTTGATGTGCAATGACCGCGGCGGAACGATCGACGATCTCTATCTGTACCGGCTCGAAGCGGAAAAGTACCTGTTGATCGTCAATGCTTCGCGTTGCGCGGCCGACGTGGCTTGGATTCTGGCGCGGGCGGCCGGGCAGCCGGACGTCGCGGTGGAAGACGCCTCGGCGAAGCTCGGCGCGGTCGCAGTGCAAGGCCCCGCCACGGCGGCGTTCATCGAATCCGCTCTTGCGGCCGAGGCCGGGACATTGGGGAGCCTCGCGAAGAATCAGATCCGCACGCTGGCGTTCCAGGGCCAGGCCATCCACGTCGCGCGGACGGGATACACCGGAGAAGACGGGTTCGAAATCGTCGCTCCGGCGTCGGGGATCGAAGCGGTGTGGGAGAGCTGCCTCCGCGCGGGCGCGCCGCACGGCTTGAAACCGGCCGGGCTCGGCGCGCGGGACACGTTGCGAACGGAAGTTTGCTATCCCCTTTACGGGCACGAACTTGATGAGGAGACCAGCCCCATCGAAGCAGGCGTAGGCTTTTTTGTGGCCTTGGACAAAGAGGATTTTTGCGGCAAAGCGACCCTGGCCAAACAGAAAGCCGAAGGGCCGCGCCGAAGATTGGTGGCGTTTCGCATGACCGGCCGCTCCGCGCCGCCGCGCCCGGACTACCCGATCTTGAGCGCGGGCGAAAATGCCCGGCGCATCGGCCGCGTGACCAGCGGCACGCAAAGCCCCAGCCTGGGCCTCGGGATTGGCCTCGGTTATGTCGAGCCGGAATTCGCCAAGCGCGGAACGGCCTTGCAGATCGAAATTCGCGGCAAACCCGCGCCGGCGGAGGTGGCGGCCAAGCCCCTCTACCGGAAGGAGGCCGCGCCGCCGACAGGAACTTTATGACGAAAATTCCCGCGGAATTGAAATACGCCAAGACGCACGAATGGTTGCGCGTGGCGGGCCCGCACGCAAGCGTGGGCATTACCGATCATGCGCAGCACGAGTTGACGGACGTGGTCTTCGTGGAGTTGCCCGCCTTGGGCCGGCGCCTCGCGGCCGGCGAATCCTGCGCGGTCGTCGAATCGGTGAAAACCGCGAGCGACATTTACGCTCCCGCCGGAGGCGAAGTGGTGGAAGTGAACCAGGCGGTGGTGGACAATCCCGCGCTGGTCAACACCGATCCCTACGGCGCAGGCTGGTTCTTCAAGCTGAAACTGACGGATCCGAAGGAAGCGGACGGACTGCTTTCGGCCGAGGCCTACGGCAAGCAGATCCACCCCTAGCGTCCGCGCCGCGATGGGCATCCGATGAATCGATCCGGTCCGCCCGTGCTGGCCATCTTCCTGGCCGTCATCGCCACCTTGTTTCTGCTGGCGCCTTTGGGGGGCACGGCGCGGCGCGTGGCGGAAGGGGGCGTGATCGAAAGCGAAACCCGGTTCGGACCGTTCGGCTTCATGTCGGTGAAGGCCGTGCTGGCGGAACCACGCTATGAACTGCGAACCGAATGGAGCGGCCCGGGTTTGGCCAAGACCGCAGCCGCGATCGCGGGAGTCTGGGGGCTGATGATCTGGCGGATTCGCTCACGCGCCAATCGGGCGGAGCGCCAGTAATTGCAGATGCGGCTTCCCGAGCTGGCGGGATTGCTCCAGATCGATCCGCAGGTCCAGCGACCAGTCGTTATGGCCGTCGGGATCGACAAGAGTCTGGCGGACCGTCCAATTCTTCTGGGGCTGTTTCTCGAAATAGGTGTGCCGGACGTTTCGCGCTTCGGCATCCAGAAGAATCCGCTCGTGATCGCGATGGAACTGGGCGAGCGCGGCATCGAGGCGCGGCACTGCCCAAGGTTGCCCATCGGCATCCGCCTCGTGGTCCAGCCGTTGCAGGATGGGTTCGAACGACCGCCCCGCCAGGTGCCGCAGGATCGAGAAGATCTCGGTGCGAAGCAGCGTCGTGAAACCCCGTTCGTTGCGGGTGATATCCTCGATCAAGGGAGCGGCGGGTTCGGCTTCGGCCTTTTCGGCTCGCGCGGCCGCAAGCACGGGATCGCGCATCCGTTCCCATTCTTCGAGGAGGCTCGAGTCCACCTGGCGGATCATGCTCCTCAGATTCGTCTCGATCTCCTGGAGCAACTCATTTTTCGCCGCGGCGGGCACGGTGTGATCGAGCACCTTGCACACGTTCATCAAGTATCGGAGGAGCACGCCCTCGACCTTCTGCAATTCGTACTGCCGGATATAGTCGGCAAACGTGTAGAACGACTCCACCATCTCGCGCACGATCGATTTCGGCCGGATATTTTCCTGCCCGACCCAGGGATGCCGGGCGGCGAATTCGTTGAAGGTGCTGTAGACGAATTCCCGATTCGGCTTCGGATATTCGAGTTGCTCCAACTCCGTCAATCGTTCCTCAAAGGGCACACCGGCTTGCTTGAGTTCCGCGATCTTCGCCTGCTTCACCCGGTCGAGCTGCCGCCGCAGGACGATTTCCGGATTCTCGACGATCGACTCCACCAAGGTCAGGAGGTCGAGGGCATAGTTCGGTGAAGCGGGATCGATCAGTTTGATCGTATCGAGCAAGTAGAGCGACAACGTCTCGTCGAGCGAGAAATCATCCTGAAGTTCGACATTGATCTTGAGTTGCACGCGCCCGCCGCCGGTGCGATCCCATTCGATGATGCGCCGGTCGAGCAGCGCGCGAAACAGCTCGAACGCGCGGCGGCGCAAGGCCGGTTTGGCCCGCGCGGGCTCGTGCGAATCGCGGATGAGGCGCTGCATCGCGCGGCATCCATCCCCCGGGCGGCTGAGGACGTTGAGGAGCATGCCGTGGGAGACCTGAAACCGGGAGGCGAGCGGCTCGGGCGCGGCCACGATCAATTTCTCGAAAGTCTCCTTGCTCCAACCCACGAAGCCCTCGGGAGCCCTTTTCTTGACGATCTTTTTGGCTTTTTTCGGATCGTCCCCGGCCTTGCGCTCGAGGCGCACATTTTCGATGACATGCTCCGGGGCCTGGGCCACGACCCAGCCCTGATCGTCGAAACCGCGCCGGCCCGCGCGGCCGGTCACTTGATGAAAGTCCCGGGCGGAAAGCAGGGCGACTTTCTCCCCATTGAACTTCGAGAGGCGCGTCAAGAGCACCGTCCGGATCGGCACGTTCACGCCGACCCCGAGCGTATCGGTGCCGCAAATGACCTTGAGCAGGCCCTGCTGAGCCAGCAACTCGACGAGTACCCGGTATTTCGGCAGCAGCCCGGCGTGGTGCAGCCCAATGCCGTGGCGGAGAAACTTCTTCAGCTCCGGCCCATAAGGCGAATTGAACTTGAAGGACTCGAGCGCGGAGCCGATGGCGGCTTTCTCCTCGCGGGAAGCGACATTCTGGGAGAGCAGGCTTTGCGCGGAGTCGGAGCATTCGAGTTGCGTGAAGTGGACGATGTAGATCGGCGCACGCTGCTGGGTCACGAGTTTCTCGACCGCATGCTCGAGCGGAGCTTCGGAGTATTCGAACGCGAGCGGCACCGGGCGTTTCGAACCGCGCACCGTCGTCGTCGCCCGGCCGTTCAGCTTCGAGAGCGCCTCTTCGAAAAAGGCCGTCGCGCCGAGGGTCGCGGACATGAGCAGAAAGCGCGTCGAGCGCATGGCGAGGAGCGGCGTTTGCCAGGCCACTCCCCGCTCCTTGTCCGCGTAGTAATGGAATTCGTCCATCACCACCTCGCCGATGCCGGAATCCGCGCCTGCGCGCAGCGCCATGTTCGCGAGAATTTCCGCCGTGCAGCAGAGAATGGGCGCGCCGCGATTGACCGTCGCATCCCCGGTGGCCATGCCGACCTGTTCCGGGCCGAACTCGCGGGCCAGGGCGAGAAACTTTTCGTTGACCAGCGCCTTGATCGGGCAGGTGTAGACCGCCCGGCGGCCCTGCGCCAGCGCCTGGAAAAGCAGCGCCGTCGCGACGAGCGATTTGCCCGAGCCCGTGGGCGTGTTGAGAATGACGTTCTTCCCGTCCAGCAGTTCGAGAATCGCCTCCTCCTGGGCGGGGTAGAGCGCGAGATTCTTTTCTTCGACGTAGCCGAGGAAAGCGTTCAGGACTTCCTCGGACGAGGCCGGCCGGGCACCGGGCAACCGGCGTTCGAGCGGGTGGCCGCCCTGGGCACGCACCAAGCCCGCGCCAGGGCCATGACTTTCCATCCCCCGAGACTAGGGAAGAATCGGGTGCTTGCCAATCGCCTCGATCAAGTCGGCCGGCTCATTTTCCGGCTCGACAATTTCGGGAGCCAGTTCGAGGACCGTATCCACGGCTTCAGATGCACCCTGCGCGGCCTCATCGAGAATCAACAGGGGTTGAGCCGTTTCCTCAGCCTGCGTTTCGTCCACAATGTCCAGGATCGGCTCTGCCGTCTGCACTAGCTCACCCTCTGCCAAAGTTGCATCATCGACAATTTCGACAACGATAGGTTCTTCCTCGTTCGCCGTCGTAGAAAGCGACGTCAGTTCGCTGGCCGGCTCGATGGAGTTGACGGTGGAAGCGCTGGCGGTCGATGTGCTCGTCGGCACCGGGTCGAAAAAGATTCCGCTCAACACGGCTTGGGGGCCCTTGAGGCGTTTCACCCGGATTTGGACATTCCCCCGCAGATTGTACGTCCAGTAGATGCCGTTGGCGAAACCCGAAAGGACCTTGTACGAGATCACTTTGTCGGTCTGCGTGTTCAGGATCAGAATCCCCTGTTCGAGGCTTGCCTTTTGGTAATCCCAGAAATAGAGCGAAACCCGGTATGTTTTTCCATCCGGAATCGCCAGCTTGATGGTAAAGGAGGTCGTCGAATAGTAGCACGAGGCGATTCTTCCGCTGCCTTCGAGCTTGCGCAGTGCCGCGGTCTTGGTTGATGTCCCTTCCCACAACCACGACTTGTGAGCCAGCAGGGATCCGACGATATTCTCCGGGAGTGCGATTCCCTGTTCCGGCAGAATGTAACCAAGGCTGCCGTACACCCCGGGCCAATTGCCCAAAGTGAGCTTGTCGGTTTTGACCAGGCCGCCGGAAGTGGAGAGCGACATGGCGGGGTTGTAAAGAGAGTCGGGCAGGAGCGTGGGATCGTCGGGAACGGTGAGCTTGGTCATTGCGTAAGCCTGGACCTCCTTGCCGAACAAGTCGTAGCCCACCGGAAAGAAATAGTACGTGTTGCCGCCGATAAGCCCGCCGACTCCGGCCTCGCTGGTTCCGCCAATCACGGTCTTATTCGCCAGAGATCCAACCACTCCAGAGTACAGGGTGTAGCCAACGACATCGAGCCGGGTGCTTGGCGGCCAGTCGACGAGTACTTTCGCGGGCGCCCAAACCTGAACGGACTCGGAGGGATCGCTTTGGCGGCCGAACAAATCGTACGAACGGACCGACAACGTATAAAGCCGCCCTGGAGTGAGGTTCGAGATCGTGGCCGAAGTATTCAGGCCGGCATCCGCAACCGAGAAAGGCGTGTCGGTGCCTTCATAGCAATACACGGTGTAACCCAGAACGGCCGGGCTGGGGCTGGGCTCCCAGTCCAGACGGACCCGCGACGCTGCGGTGCCAGGCAGAAAAACACTAACGATGCAAAGGGCGGCCAATAAACACAATCGCGTGCGGACGCCCAGTGCGAGTAACCTCACCGGACAATTCATTGCGCGAGCAAAAGCAACTGGCATGCCAAGGCAGATTTGATGAACGGCATGCCTCGCGGAAGACCGCATCGCCCAGAGGGAAAAACCCGCCGCCATTCCCGGCAGTTTTTCTTCGCCTCCGCTCGAAGCTGCGGGCGTTGCCAAGCCATCGCCGGAGCGATGGTTCGATGGCGGATTGGCGATGTTCCCCACGGCCAGTGCATGGGGCGATCTTGCAGGCATGGTCCCCGGAAGTGCGCTCAAAACAGGCGGCTTCGTTGAGCTAAAGCCTTGTATCACTTCAGCTTGAACGTTGGTTCCACTCCCTGAACGAGTGGGCCGCGCCCTCCGGCGCGCCCTCGTTCTTCCTTCGATGGGTCGAATTACGTGCATACAGACACTCCAATAATCCCGCTTCACCAAATCCCGCCCTGCGGCTTCGCATCGCCCCGGCTCCTCGCCGTGCTTTGGAAGAACTACGCTGGCGGATCGCAATTTTTTTCAGATTTTTTACTGAGCACTTTTAGCCGTTCCAAAATGTTCGCGAGGGCGGAACAATCGGGCTTCTCCGGCGAAGGAAACGCGTCGAACCCTTCGGCTCCAAGAGGTTGGACATTCCCAGGCTCCGGCGCTTCGTCTCCAACCGGCCGGCCTAGAACGGGAGAACTCTGCCGTGCTCCACCCGCACGCGGCAAATTTTTCCGAGTGGCCCCGCAGGATGAATTGCCGCCCGTGACAACGCGGTGTCGGCGGCGCAACAATTTCTCACGGACGCGGCGCCGGCTCAGCCGCTCAACCCGCTCAGCCGCCGCGCGAGCAGATCGAACTTCCCGCGGCGGAAGGCCCGGCGGTAAATCGAGAAGGTCGCCACCGACAACAACACGATCAACCCGAAGATGCCGATTGTTCCCTGTCCCACATTCAAAGCGAGAAAGAAAAAGGACAGGCCGACCAGCATCAGCGCCACGGGCAGAAAGACGAAGCCCCACAGCACTTTCATGCGCGTGGTGTCGTTCGTGGCTTTGGAGATGGGCAGCAGATTCAGCACCGGTTGCAGCGCGAGCAGCAGCAGCAATACTTTCAGGCTCACGATCGCGCCGGCCAGCGGCGGGTGCCGCAGCTTCCACGCGGCCAGCACGCCGAAGCTCACCAGCAACGGAGCCGCCACGGCAATGCGAATCAAGTTCACCTTCGCCAGCGTCCGGCTGATCTCGTTAAACGAAATCGGATAGACCGCATAGGCCGGCAGCATGACTCCCCCCGCCGGAAAGCCGTGCAACCCCCGCCAGTTCCCGCCCAGCAGCGGCAGCGTGGTGGCCGCGAGCAGATAGACCGGCAGGTACACGATCGGGCCGAGGGCATTGCCGAAAGTCCAGATCGCGACCGCTCCCAGCCCCCACAGCCACACCCCGGTGCGGAACGACTGGCTCCAACCCGGATTTTCGGCCACCAGGAACTCGAGCACCAGCCGGTCGCGTCCGCGAAAGAATCGCCCGATCAACCGTTCGAGCCAGGCCGCGCGCGACCAATCCACTCCCAGGAGAAACTGTCGTCCGGCCAGCCGGTCCGCGATGTCGGTCGCGCCGCGCCGCGCCAGCTCCGGAGCGGCCGCGGCGGCCGCTTCCGCCGCCGGCAAGACCTCCAGCCCTTCCAGCGAATAGAACGCCCGCAGCCTCGCCCAAGAGTATTTGGCGCCGTAAATGAGCGCGCCGATCGGAATCAAAAGCCCCAGCGCCAGAGTGTGCTGGCGCAGGACGTACTCGGCCAGGGCGTAATTCAGCCAGCCCGTTGGGAAAAACCACCGGCCGAAGGCCAGGATTGATTCGTGGTATCCCGCCAGTTTCGGCCAGCCCAGCACCAGCGCGGCCGCGCCCAACCGCAGCATCACGCCCAGCAAGTTCAAGGGCAGCCGGTGCAGGAACACCGCCGCGTGCAGCGCCACGGCCAGCGCCAGCAACGTCTGCATCCCTCCCAACAGTGCGCCGAAATAGGCGATTTCCGGGCGGCCGCGCGTCATCCCGAGCGCGACGTACAACAACGTGCTTTCGATAAGCACGAACAGAAAGCCCTTCCAGTAGTTTCGCCACAACACCCGGAAAATATCCGCGTCCGGCATCGGGAGATAGGCCAGCACGGCCAGGGTGCGGGACCCGTAAAACGTTTCGAAATACCGATGCGCTCGCAGGAACGCGGTGCCGGCCGTCCAGAGCGCGATCGCCGCCAGCGCATACTCGAGATCCATCCCCCGGCTGGCCTTGTTCGTGAACAGAAACACCACGATCGCCACGCTGATCAGGGCTTGCGTCGTCGCTTCCGTCCCGATCTGCCTCGGCCGCCGCGCCCGGCGCGCCTCCTTCCGCCACTCGGGCGAGCGCCGCATCTCCCCGCGGTACAGCGTGCGGAACCGTTGTTCGAATCCGGGCGAGGCCAGTCTCATGGCGGCGTTTCGCGCAGCGCGCTGAAAATCTGCTCCAGGCCGCCGCTCGCGCCGTTCTGCTCCAGCAACGCCACGGAATCGAACGCGCGCACCTCGCCCTGATGCAGAATGCAGACGCGATCCGAGAACTTCTCCACCACATCCAGAATCTGCGTGGTGTAAATAATCGTCCGCCCCGCCAGCGCGGCTTCCCGGGCGAATTTCTTGAAGCTATTGATCCCGTGCGGGTCCATGCCCGAGGCGAACGGCTCGTCCAGCAGCCAGAGTTCCGGATTCGCCGCGATCAGCGCCACCAGCGCCGCCTTGTAAAGCTGGCCGCGGGAGAGCGATTGCAGCGGATTCTCCGCCAGCGCGAACAGATCGAACTCCTTCAACAGTTGCGCCACCCGGTCCTCGACCCCCGGCGCATCCGCCCCGTGCAGCTTCAGCACCATGCCGATATGCCGCACCACCGGCATTTCGTAGAACACCACCGGAAAGTCCGGCAGGAACGACAGCCGCTGCCGCAGCGGAATATTATCCCGGCCGAACGGTTCCTCGTCGTACTGAATTTCTCCCGAATCGGGCGCCGCCACGCCGGCCAGGCAGCGCAGCAGCGTCGTCTTGCCCGCGCCGTTGGCCCCGAGAATCGCCACGATCTGGCCCGGAGCGATCTCGAACGAGGCGCGGTCCAAGGCGCGCACGCTGCCGTACGCCTTGGTGACGGCGCGCAACTCGATCTTCATTCGCGCGGCCTTAGCGGAGGGACTTGATCTGCAAATGGCGGAAAGCCACCGGATCGGCATGGCCGGCCAGGCCGAAGTACCCCGAGGCGCGCGTCTTCCCCGGATGCGGGGTGTTGGCCATGTACTCCGAGACTTTCGAAAGATCGGTGTCCAGGATCACCGTCCCGTTCAGTTCCACCTTGATGGTCGACCCCTGCACCGTGACCTCCTGAAAATTCCATTCGCCCGTCGGCCGGAGGAAGCCCCGTTCCGCCGCCGCCATCCCGTAGGCCGAGCCGTGATACTGCCGCGGATCGAGCGTCTTATACTTCGCCGCGTCGTTATCCAGCACCTGCAATTCGCACATCCCCACGTAGGCCGTGTCCCCTCCCCCGGGATAGCGGATGGCCAGCCCGTTGTTGCCCCCGAGCGGGAGCTTGAACTCCATGCGCGCGACGAAGTCGGTCAATTCCTGATTGTAATAAATCGTCCCGCCCTTGCCCGGTTTGCATACCATCGCGCCATCCTTGATTTCGTACTGGTCGGTCGGGCCGGCCCAGCCGGTGAAGTCGCGTCCGTTATCGACGCGCTTGAAACCCTCGGCGCCGCGCGCCGCCAGCATCCGGTTCGCTTCCTCGGCGCCGATCTCCCGGGCGAACACGTTGCGCCAGCGAATCTCGCCCCCATGCGTCTGCAATTGCAGCGGCCCTTTGGCCCAGAGCGGCCGTTTCCGGTCCCAGAAATTCTCCATGTTGGCGTGATCCACCACCAGCTTGCCGTTCAGGTAGATCGTGGTCCGCGCCCCGATCTGGATGATCCGCATCGCATTCCACTCGCCGAACGGCTTGTCGGCCAGCGCCAGCGGATCCTTGCCCGGCCGGCCGGGGCTGTTATTCCACAAGCCGCCGGAGCCCTTGTCCGCGCCGATGTTCCATTTGCCCCCTTCCTTGGTGTAATCCCAGATCTGCACTTGCGGGTTGCCGCGCAAATAAATCCCGCTGTCCGCCTGCGCCACCGTCTTGTAATCGATCAGCAGCTCGATATCCCCGTATTCCTTCTCGGTCGTCAGGTAATCGCCATGCCCGTCGTTGACCAGTTCGCCGTTTTGCACGGTCCAGTGTTTCCGCACATCGGCCAGGCTCTTCTCGCGGAACTGCGCGCGCTCGGCGTCGCTCATGGCCCAGTACTTCCGCGGGTCCATGTTCAGCCCGTACCAGCCGCTCAGATCGGTTCCGTTAAAGATCGCGGTGAATCCGGCCGGGGCTTGGGCGGCGGCCAGAACCGGGAGGCTCGCGGCGAGGAGCAGCCCCGCGGCGCAGGAAGCGAAGACGCGTGTCATCATAAAACTCATGTTTCTCCAGAGATGTGACCCGATTTGTACCACCGCCGCGCGGCAAAGTCCAAGCACAATGCCGTACCCTCTCAATTCCTCCCGGCTCGAAGCGATCTTCCCGCTTCCCCCGTCGGCGGCTTTCGGATTTGATCCTGCGGCGCTCTTGCCATGACGATTCAAGACATCCAGACGAACGAGGAACTGCGGAACCATGAATTTCCGGTCACGCGCCGGAAAATCTTTCTCGCCCATGCCGGCGTCTGCCCGCTGCCGCGGCGCGTCGCGGCCGCCATGAACGCCTTCAACGACGCCTGCCGCGAATCCGACCAGGAAGCCGCGCTCCCTCCGGGCTGGTTCGCCGAGACCCGCCAGCAGGCCGCGCGTTTTGTCGGAGCCGATCCTGCCGAGGTGGCCTTTGTCGGCCCCACCTCCCTCGCGCTCAGCTTCATCGCGGGCGGCCTGCGCTTTCGCCGCCAGCAGAATATCCTCATTTACCACGACGATTATCCGTCCAACGTCTACCCGTGGATGACGCTCGCCGAGCGCGGCGTCGAAGTCCGCCTGCTCAACGTGCGCGACGTCGGAGCCATCCGACCGCGCGATGTCCTCGGCCAGATGGACGAAAACACCCGCCTCGTCGCGCTCGCCTCCTGCCACTTCGTCGCCGGGTGGCGGCTCGAACTCGAAACGCTCGGCGCGGAATTGCGGGCGCGCAACGTCCTCTTCTCCGTCGACGCCATCCAGACCCTCGGCGCCTTTCCCACCTCGGCCGCGGATGCGGATTTCCTCGCCGCCGACGCCCACAAGTGGCTCCTCGGCCCCTGTGCCGCCGGGCTCCTGGTCGTCCGCCGCTCCGCCCAGGAACACCTCCACCCCATCGTCCAGGGCTGGCACAACCTGCGCTCGCCCGATTTCCTGGCCCAGGAGCAACTCGTCTTCAAGCCCGACGCCCGGCGCTACGAAGCCGGCACGCCCAACCTCACCGGCTTGTTCGGCCTCCGCGCCGCTCTCGAACTGCTCGAAGAAATCGGCGTCGACGCCATTGCCCGGGAACTCTTCCGCCAGCGCGCCTGGCTCATCCCCGCGCTCCAGGCCAAAGGCTACACCGTGCTCCACGCCGACGCCCCGCTCGAAAACGCGGGCGGCATCCTCTCCCTCCGCCACCCCGGCAAGAACCTGGCCGCTCTCCATGCCGCCCTCGAAGCCGCCGGCATCGTCACTTCCCTCCGCAGCCTGCCCAGCCGCGAAAAGGTCCTCCGCCTCTCTCCCCACTTCTACAACACCGACGCCGAACTCCATCGCGCCCTGGAACATTTTTGAGCAGCCGCCACCTGGCCACTTTTTGAGCCCCTTGGGATCACCCAGTGGGGTGAAGGCGAAGCCGCAGCCAGACGGGGAGTCGAACCGATTTTGCGGGCACCCCCCCCCCTGTTTTTTGAGGGATGAGGATGATGGCGTGATTCGGCGCTGGAAATGTAGACTTCCGGAGCGCCGGGAGGGGGCGCCGAGTTTAACACAGAGATCACCGAGGACACGGAGAACACCGAGAGGA
>CAYZKY010000019.1:0-53513 GCA_964478815.1 uncultured Verrucomicrobiota bacterium | reverse complement strand
GCAGAGGAGGTATGTCAAATACTGTCCTACCCCTAAAGATTTTTTGAGAATTTTTTGGACTGATTGTGGGCGATGCAAGTGATTGATAATGAGGGCGATTGAGCAGTTCGTGGAATGGCTAGCATTATTGTTCTGCATTTAAGTGGGTAAAATCGGGCTTTTGGGGGTGAAATGAAGGTGGATTTTTGTAAAAAAATGGAGCCATGTATTGGAGCAATGACTGAAGGGGCGCAGGCTCCATGCCGTTCGACAACGTGTCGAAAATGCCGAACACGGATTCTTCCGCCCTTCGCGAGGAAATTTGCGGTCGCACTAAAAATTACGCGGGGATTTGAGCAACGCGGTCGTGTTGACAAGCACTTTGGCTTTTGGCATGCCGGAAAGACTTGAATGCCAACTCTGGAACAGCTTTTTAGCGGCACTCCAGGAGTTAACGTGGAGCAAGGAGCGCTTGGCTCGGAAACCGATTGGCTATTTTTTGCGACGCTAAAGTGCCGTTCGGGGAAGCTCCTTGTGAGCGATCCCGCATTTCTTCCGGAAGCAAGCGATGGGATGGTTCTCTCCTGCACAGCGGGTGATTACAAATTGGAAGCCAAAGTCCTGGATTTCGGAGGTGATCGCCGCATTTCCCGTCTGCGAGGACTGCTCGAGGGAAGACTTCCGGAGTCTCACAGCATGCATGGTAAAGTCGTTGTCGAGACTGGGAGAATCGGCGTGTGTGACTTGGGAGCGTTCTCCCGAGCTTGGAAGGCTAGTTCGGGATCGATGGAGGACGAACTCCAGGCAAGTCTGGAGGAAGAGGATCGAATGGGGGTCTTCCGATTTGGGCGTAGTTTGAAGGCCGGGTTTTATTTCGTCGAATCGGGGTTTGGTGACGGAAACTTCTCGGTAACTGTCGCAATGGCGGAGCATGAACCCATTGGATTTGAAATTGAATTCATCGACCGGAACGAACCTTATCCATTCGAGTGTTCCAAGAATGCCCGATCACCGAGAGGGCAACTCCATTCAGATGACGACGCTGGCGAGGTTATCCGCAGCGCTCTCGCCCAATTCCGGCACACAGGAGACCGGCAGAAAAATAAGGCGCTGCTAAGGCAGCTTCTGGAGGAGCAAAAGAAACTGGCCTTGGACCGGCTGCGAAAAGCGGCTGATGGCGGAGGCAGTGCCTTGGATGTTGAGGAAAGGTGAACGAACTGGCCCCGAGGTAAACGGCGTTCCGAATACGACCGGATGGTCGAAGCCTCAACAATGTTACATACTAAACCAAGGCCCAAAGAAAACGAATAGCGAAGCCGCAGCATAAATCAGGCTGACAATGCCCTCTCGCTGTCGGTGGCAAGCCCGCTGGACGAAGCCGCCGACCAACAAAAACAGAAAGCAGACGGCATAGCCTGGTAAAACCACCATCAGCGAATGATTCCACCCGTGCCGCCCATCCACATCAGGCAGCAGGCAAGCTATCGGAAAGGCCGCAGCGACGTATGTCTTGAATGGTAACAGCGTCAAGCTGGCCCAGCCAATCCTCGTTTGCGGGACGAAACGCATAAACGTCCTATGCCAGAGGAGCGAGCGCGACGCAAGGTGGACGAACGGTTCAGCGAGAGGCGCGTAAGCAGGACACGGAGTGTTCCTGTGGATGGGGGCTATCGCGGATTCAGGCAGTGCCCGATGAACGCTAACACGGTCACGCTGTTGAAGAGCATGATCGCCGCGATGCGCCCGGATGTCACCTTCCTCCAGATCTCCGGAGGCAGGGCCACATCTCCCGGTTCCACCATTTTGCGGCAGGCGCGAACGGCGTAAACGTAGAACACGGTGAACACAAGGGTCAGGAAGATTCCCGCCACATGCTCACTTGTCCCTATGAGCGCCTTATCGAGATCGCCGCTCGAGACGGCGAAGGTCGTGGCGATGCTTTGAAGCACCGCGAAACCTGTGACGCCGTTGGCCAGGTCCCAAAGTTTCTCCGCTGCCTTCGATTCCGTGGCGCCCGGCTTAGGTTCTCCATTCATGGAACGACTCCAACGGGCCTGTAGCCGAAACCGCTCCACTAAACAACGACAATCGGCACCTAAAGCGTGGTTGCCCTCAGCGTGTGATGCTGGAGACGAGGTCGGTGGCGAGGATGTGGAACTTCTGATCGGCGGTGACGACGATGAGCGTCTGGCCTCCTTCGGCCACCAGCAGGGAATCGTGATTCGGCACCGCGAAATCCTTGCCGTCGGCTGTCCGAATCACGAACGCCTTGAACGGCGCCGCGTCGCGCGCTTCGTTGATGGCGTCGATTGTCACACCTCAAAACAGATCCAAAATCGGCCAGATTCAAGCCCGGCGGCTGGCGGCGATTTCGGCTTCGATGTCCGCCGCGCTTAGTTGGGAGGTGCCGTTATCGGCAGCAGTGCGCTGCAACCCGGCTTGCGCCTGAAGGGCACGAACACTGCGCAGGAGAGAGCGGACGGACGAGAGAGTCTCTGCCCCGGTGGGAACCAGGATGGCCACGGGATGACCTTGCGCCGTAACCACCCAGTCGCCGGACTCCGCCTCCTTGAGCCAGGATTTGGCCGGCATACGCTTGAGATCGGTTACAGAAATCGTGCTCACGGGTCAAATGCTAAGCGGGACCGAAGACACACACAAGTTCGCGGGCACATCCGGGTGCGATTCGAAGTGGCGGTCAGGGGGACGCCAAGTTTAACACAGAGATCACTGAGGACGCAGAGTTCGCAGAGAAGGAAGGAAGGGAAGCGATGGGGGTGGGCGCTGGTGGGTGAATGCGGAGGGCGCGTGTTCTCTGAAAGGAAGGAACGGTTGGGACGGCCAGTTTCGATCACACCCAAGCGGAGAGGGTGCGATCGGAGGTGGCGGACAGCCCGTTGACGACGGGGCGCGCACGAGCCATCGGAGGCGGCGGGCGAGACGCCCGCCGCCGACAGCCGGGACGGCTGTCGCTCCCCGGAAGAAAGGCAGGTGGGCGGGGGGTCAGACTCCGGTTTTTTGAATCGTTTCGAGGGCGGCTCGGACTTTGTTGAGCACCGCCTCCTCCATCTGGATCAGGGGGGGCCAGGGGCGTTGGAACCCTTCGCCCGGGAGCTTGCGCGTGGCGTCGAAGCCCAGCTTGCTGCCGACGGCCATCTCGGTCGTGGCGTGATCGAGCACATCGGCCGGCCCGCGGGTGAAGAGCGCGTCGCGTTGCGGATCGGTGTTGGAGCACAGCCGGAAGATCACCTCGCTCGTATTGTGGACATCCACATCGTCGTCCACTACCACCATGTACTTCGTGAACATCATCTGCCCCATGCCCCACAAGCCGTGCATCACCTTGTAGGCTTGCATCGGGTAGGTCTTGCGGATGCTCACGAACACGAGATTGTGGAACACTCCCTCCGCCGGCAGCGCGATATCCACCACCTCGGGAAAGTTCATCTGGATCACCGGCAGGAAGAGCTTCACGCTCGCGCCGCCGATGTAAAAGTCCTCCATCGGCGGAATCCCCACGATGGTCGCCGGATAGACCGCATCCCGCCGGTGCGTGATCGCCGTCAGATGGAAGACCGGATACGGCTCCGGCAGGGTGTAAAAGCCGGTGTGATCGCCGAACGGCCCTTCCATTCGCAGCGGCTCCAGTGGGTCCACATATCCTTCCAGCACGAAATCCGCGTTCGCCGGCACTTCGAGGTCGTTCGTCTCGCACTTCACCATTTCCACCGACTTCTTCCGCAGATACCCGGCGAGCAGAAACTCATCGACCCCATCCGGCAGCGGCGCCGTCGCGCAAAACGGAAAGACCGGATCGCCGCCCAGAAACACCGCCACCGGCATGCGCTGGCCGGTCTCGTAATAGCGCCGCCCATGCCGGGCCGAGACCTTCTGCAACTGCCAGTGCATGCCCGTGCTTTGCGGCCCGTAGACCTGCATCCGGTACATCCCGAGATTCCGGGCTCCTGTGTCCGGGTCGCGGGTTACCACGCACGGCAGCGTGACAAATCGCCCGCCGTCCAGCGGCCAGCATTGCAAAACCGGCAGATCGAGCAACGTCGGCAGAGGAAGCGAAGGCCGGCCGCCTTTCAGAATATCGGGCGGAGCCGGCCATCCCGTGGCCCGTTCCGCCGGGTCGAACCGATGAATCACTTCCTTGCACGGCCCGGTCCGGACCGCCTTCGGGCGGGCATGCCTTAATTCCAGGGCATTCCCCAGCAGTTTGACCGTCTCCCGCCAACCCACCGGCGGCTTGGCCTTCAACAACGCTTCCAGGTCGGCCGCGACCGCCTCGACGGATTCCGCCCCCAGGCTCAAGGCCATCCGCCGCCACGAGCCCAACGTATTGATGGCCAGCGGGAAAGGAGAGACCTTCCCCTGAATGGTCGGCTTCTCGAAGAGCAGGCCCTTTCCCCCGCCCGGCTTTTTCATTTCCAGGTCGGCCGCCGCCGTGATCTCCAGCTCCGTGGCGAACGGTTCCCTGATCCGGAGGAGTTCTCCCTTCCGCTCCAAGGTTTCGACAAAATCCCGGTAAGACTCGAACGCCATGCGATGATCCAATGGTCTATTTGCTGCCCGGGTGGACGGCCGGAATGTTCCGCAGATCGGGCGGAAGGTGTTCCGGTTCGAACGCTTCTACTTCCAGCCGAAGGAGATGGACCGTCGGGGCGCCGAGGTCCACGCGCCCCCCGGATCGATCCACCAGCATCGCCACCCCGGCCACCACCCCGCCGTGCTCGAGCACAATCCGCATCGTTTCTTTGACTCTTCCCCCCTGCGTGACTACATCCTCCACCACGAGAATGCGCTCCCCGGCTGCGATCTTGAAACCTCGCCGGAGCACCAGTCTTCCTTCCTCCTTTTCCGCGAAAATGAACCGCACCCCAAGTTGGCGGGCTACCTCCTGCCCGATGACCAGCCCGCCCATCGCCGGGGCGATCACCGTCTGAGGCCGGAGAACGCGCGCCTTTTCGGCCAGAACGGCCCCAAATCGCTCCACCACCGGCATCTCCTGGAGGGCCAGCGCGCATTGGAAGTACTGCCGGCTGTGGAGGCCGCTGCGGAGGATGAAATGCCCCTCGAGCAGCGCGCCCGATTCTCGAAAAAGTTCCAAAACTTCCTGTTCTGTCATTTTGTGCTCAAGTATTTCCTTGTCTATACGAATAGCAACGTAAGAGTTTACAGGATGCATCGGGTAGCACAGGCTTGAAGAAAATATTTGACAGCCAACCCGAAACCTGATTAATTTGCCCTCCAAGAGTGGTGCGGGAGGTTGTTCAATTGGAACAAGTCTTGCTTGGAAAGGATGGATCGAAGACCGATTTTTTGCTGTAACGAAACACGGAAACGGACTCAGAACTCGTTTAACTCTATGACTATCAATTATTTGATGAGACGGATGGCCACGCTCGCCGCCATTCTGGCGTTTGGTGCTGTGTCGGCCAGCGCGCTTACCTCATCGCAGGTTCAAACCATTAAGAATTCCGTTCTCGGCGTGCCCGTCCCGGAAATGCCCGCGAAGGCGGCGCAATTGGTCAAGGAAGCCGGGGCCAAGGACAAGCAGGCCGTGGCCGCGACCGCCGTGAAGGCCGTCGTTGCCAAACATCCTGCGGCGGCACCGCTTGTCATTTCCGCCATCAGCAAGGTCGCGCCGGAAATCGCGCCCGCGATCGCGGCCGTGGCGGCTGAACTCTCTCAGGAGCAAGCCCCGCTGATCGCCCGTGCGGCGGTCGTGGCTGCGCCGGGCCAAGCCAGCGCCGTTTCGACAGCCGTCTCCCTCGCCGCGCCGAAGCGCGCCACGGTGGTTGCGAGCACGGTCGGCGCCGTCGGAGCGTCCGGCGCCAGAACAGGCGCTGCGGTCGGCACGCGCGGTTCGGCCCTCGGCGGCAATTCGGCGGGCGTCGTCGTCATTTCGGATCGCCCCATCGGAGGCGGAGCCTTCCCGACGGACGACCCCGATATCTCTCCGGCGCCGATCATTATCTACAGCACGCCGCCGTCAGAATAAGAAACGAGATTCTCTTTTTTGCGAAAACTCCCGCCTCGATCTTCGAGCGGGAGTTTTTTTTCTGGTGAATCCGGCCGCGACTCACACCTGCCGCCTCGATCCGGCGCAGGCCAAAACCCTCGAGGTCTACCTCCGGGAACATGGCTTCGAACCGCGCACCGTCCCCTACGCCCGGTTCGCGGGGACGCGCCCGGAAGTCAATGTCGTCTTTTACGAGAGCGGCAAACTGGTTGTCCAGGGCAAGGGCGCTCGCGAATTCGTCGAGTTCGTCCTCGAACCGCTGATCCTTCAGGAAGCCCGGGTTGGCTATGAAACGGCTCTCAACCCGGAAATGCTCGATCCCCGCATCGGCGTGGACGAATCCGGCAAAGGCGATTTCTTCGGCCCGATGTGCATTGCCGGCGTCTACATCAACGCATCCGTCATCGAAGCCTGGCGCGAGGCCGGCGTGCGCGACTCGAAGAATATCTCCAGCGACCGCGCGATCTCGGACATCGCCAAAAAAATCCGCTCCACGCCCGGCTGCGTCTTCACCGTCGTGCCCATCGGCAACGAAGCGTACAACCGGCTCTACGAAAAGATGCGGACCGTGAACTCGATTCTCGCCTGGGGTCACGCGCGCGTCATCGAGAACTTGCTCGGCCAGGCCGAGGCGATGAACCCGCCTCCGGTTCGCGCCATCAGCGATCAATTCGCCGCCACCAAAACCGTCGTCGAACGGGCCATGATGGCGCTCGGCCGGAGTCTTCCCCTGGTGCAACGGCACAAGGCGGAAGCCGATCTCGCCGTGGCCGCCGCCTCGATCCTGGCCCGCGACGAATTTGTAACGCGCCTCAAGCGGCTCGGTCATAGCTTTGGAATCGAATTGCCCAAAGGGGCCTCCGCCGCGGTCGAAGCCGCAGGCAAGGCTTTCGTGGAGCGGCACGGCGCCGAAGCGCTGCCTAAAGTGGCGAAGATGCATTTCCGGACTTCCTTTCGAGTGCGCGGGCTGCCCGAACCACCCAAAGTGGAATGGACGCGCCGTCCCGCGCGCGCTTCCTGACCTGTGCGTGCCCTCACCCCCATCTTCGGGCTGCTCCTCGCTTTCATTTCCGCGTCCGCCCTGGCGGCCGAACCGCCCGCCGTTCAGGCCCGTATTGTCCAATTTCGCGAACCCGGCGCTCCACGGTACGTTCTGGCCCCGGCGCTCGCTCAACCGGCCGGCCTCTCCGCGCGATCCATCTCCCAGCCCGCGCCGGAATGGACCCTCGCCGCGCTGGAAGGGAACGAGAACGTCACGTTTGAACTGGGTCGGCGCATCGCCCTCGAAATCGATCCCAGCCTGAATCTGGAATCGATCCTCAAGGAGCACAGTCTGGTGGTTTCCCGGATCGTCCGTCCCGGCCTGCTGATTCTCGAAGCGTCCGGCAGCGCCGCCGCCATCGCCGCTTCCGAAGCATTGGCGCAACGGCCCGGGGTCCTTTCGGTTCATCCGATCATGCGCCGCCCGGTTGCGCATCGCGGTCTTCTCTCCCCGGTTCCGAACGACACGTTTTTCGCCCGCCAGTGGCAAGCCGAGAACCGGGACGCCACGGGCAACCCATCCGGTCCCGACCTGAACTTGCGCGCAGCGTGGGCTGCCGGCCAGGGACGCGGCCAAGTGGTGGCGATTGCGGACGACGGCATTCAACTCGACCATCCCGATCTCCGGAATCAGCTCGCCGAGGGCTTGCACTTCGATTTCTTCCAAGGCATGGCGGCGGGCGGCCCTTTCGGTCCCGAAGCCGTCCACAGCACTCCCGTGGCCGGCCTGGTCGCGGCGGAGGCCGACAACGACCTTGGCGTCGCCGGAGTGGCGCCGCTCGCCCGCCTAGCCAGTTGGACCATTTGGGGCCTTTCGCCCATCACCGGGTTCGAAGCGTTCATGACCGACGAACAGGCCATGGATATGTTCCAGTACGCTTCGAACCGGGTCAGCATTCAGAACCACAGTTGGGGTTCGGCCACCATCGGTCTCACTCCCTTCGTCCCACTGGTCGATGCGGCCATCTCGAACGCCGTCACTTTCGGCCGCGACGGCAAGGGCGTGATCATCATCCGCGCCGGAGGCAACGCCCGGGACTCCCTCGGCGATAGCAACGACGAGGCCTACACCAACGATCCCCGGGTCATCGGCGTCGCGGCGATCCGGCGAGACGGACGGGCCTGTTCCTACAGCAGTACGGGTGCTTCGCTATTGGTCTCCGCCCCAAGCGGCGACTCCATCGACACCAACGACGACGGCATCACCGACTCCGAAGACCCTGCGTCGCCTCACATTTTTACCACCGACCGAACGGGCGACGACGGACTCGCCGCCGGCACCGACGAAAGCGCCGACTACACCGGCTTCAACGGCACCTCCGCGAGCGCGCCACAAATTGCCGGTGTCGCCGCGTTGATCCTGGAAGCCAATCCCGAGCTGACCTATCGCGACGTGCAGCAGATCTTTTTGCTCAGCGCCCGCCAGTACGATGTCGACGATCCCTTCCTGCACGCGAACGGCGCCGGCTTCTGGGTGAGCCGGAACAGCGGCTTCGGCGTACCGGATGCCGCGCTGGCGGTGAGCCTGGCCCGCACCTGGCGCAACCGGCCGCCGTTCGAGGAGATCCAGGCCGCCAACGAAACGGATCGCGCGATTGCGGACGACAGCCTGCGCCTGCTCTGCTCTGGCGAAGGACTTCCCTCGAACCTTGCCTCGATCCGGTCGCATCCCGCCCTCGGCCGCCATCCGGACGATCCCACTCCGGCTCTCCCTCTGGTTTATGTCGGCCAGGCCAACGAAGATCTCACCGTCGACCTGCGCGGGAAGGGTGCCTTGATCGAGCGGGGCATCACGTTCTTTTACGAAAAGATCGGACGCGCGGCCCGCGCCGGGGCGGCATTCGCCGTCATTTTCAACAACACCGGCACGACCAACATTCAGCCGATGGGGGCGACCGATTTCGTCTCCATCCCCGCCGTAAGCATCGGGCGGGACAATGGCCTCGCGCTCCGCGATTGGATCGCCGCTCACCCCGAAACGACCGGGCAACTCCGGCTCACTCCCGCGGTCACCCGCCTCGTCGTCACCAACACACTCATCTGCGAGCACGTCGGCGTTCGCTTGCAGACCACTCATCGCAGCCGCGCCGATGTGCGGGTGACGCTCGTTTCGCCGATGGGCACCCGCTCGATCCTCCAGGCGATCAATGCCGACGATGCCATCGGCCCGGCCGACTGGACGTACTGGAGCACCCAGCATTTCTACGAAAGCAGCGCGGGCGAATGGCGGGTCGAAGTCAGCGATCAGCGCAACACCGTGCTCCGCGGCTCCAATCTGCCCGCGACGGGCTTTGTCATTTCGGTGCGGCTGATCGTGCGCGGGGTGCCGATCCAAGACACCGATCGCGACGGCCTCGACGATGCCTGGGAAGAGCGGCATTTTGGAAATCTCGACGCCGGCCCGGCGCAAGACCCCAACGGCGACGGCCTCACCAACGCCCGCGCGCAAATCCTCGGCAGCGACCCGCTCCTGCCGCCCCCGCCGTGGGCCGTCGAACTCACGGAATTCAGCCCGGGCCAGTTGCGCCTCGTCTGGGCCTCGATTCCGAATACGGAGTACCTCGTCGAAAGCGCGGTGGATGTCGGCGGCCCCTGGCGGACGGTCGCCCGGGCCCGGGCGGCGGGCTTCGAGCAGGAGCGCGTGCTTCCGCGGAATGAGGCCGCCACTTTCTTCCGCGTGATGCGGAGCGCGGCCCCCTAATTTGCCCTACCGTTTCGCCGCGCGCAGCAAGGCCTCGGCGTGATTCCGCGCGGCCTCGCCCTCCCCGCCCAGCATCCGGGTCAGCTCGCTCACCCGGGCCTTGGTCTCGACCTTCTCAATGGCCGAAATGGTGCGCTGCTCCTGCACCCGTTTGCTCACCACGAAATGCGTGGCGGCCGCGGCCGCCACCGGCGCCAGATGCGTGATGCAGATCACCTGCCGGCGCGCGCCGATCTGGTTCATCTTGGCCCCGACCGCGCCCGCCGTCTTGCCGCCGACATTGGCATCCACCTCGTCGAAAACCAGCAGCTCCACCTCGTCCTGCTCCGCGAGGACTGTCTTCAGTGCCAGCATCACCCGCGCCAGCTCCCCCGACGACGCAATCGCTCGCAGCGGCCGCGGCGGCTCGCCCGGATTCGGCGCGAACAAAAACTCGACGCGGTCGAAACCGGACGCGGACACCGCGCCGGCCAAAACCTCCTCGCGCTTCGGCGTCGCGAGCGAGACCTCGAGCCGGCTCTGCGGGAAAGCCAGTTCCTCCAATTCCCGCATCACGGCCTTGGCCAGTTTCGGCCCGAATTTCCGCCGCGCGTCCGAAAGCTCGCTTCCCGCTTTCCACAGTCGTTGCTCGTTCCCGGCCAGCGCCGCGGCCAGCCGGGCCAGTTCTTCGTCGCGCGATTCGAGCGCCCGGAGCTTCCGCTCCGCTTCCTCCCCGAAGGCGATGACCTCCGCCAGCGTCGCGCCGTACTTGCGCTTGAGGGATTGCACCAGGTTCAGCCGCTCCTCGAGTTCCGCCAGCCGGGCCGGATCGACTTCCAACTTATCCGCGTATTGCCCCAGCGCCTGCTGCAAATCCCGCAACGATTCCAGCGCCGCCTGATGCAGCCGAACCAGCGTGCCGGCTTCGGAATCGAGGCGCTCCATCTCGCCGAGGCTTCGGCCCACCTGGCCCAACTGCGAAATCACGGAAGGCTCTTCTTCTCCCAGCACCGCGCGCGCTGCCTGGCTCAGCTCGATCAACCGCGCCGCGTGGCTGGCCCGCGCGTGCTCGGCGGCCAGCACTTCCTCCTCCCCTTCCGTCAAGCGGGCCTTCCCGATCTCCTGGGTCTGAAAGCGCAACAGATCGAGTTGCTGGGCGTAGGTGCGCTCATCCACGATCAACTCGGCCTTACGCGCCTGCAGCGCCCGGCGCTCCTCCAGCAACTCCGCGAAGGCCGACCGCTTCTCCAGCAGCCCGCCGCTCGCGTCGAGGATTTGCAATTGCCGCGCCTCGTGCAGCAGGGATTGGTGCTCGTGCGGCCCATGCATATCGACGAGCCATTCGCCCAGCTCGCCCAGGGTGCTCAAGGTGGCGGGCGAACCGTTCACAAACTGCCGGTTCGCCCCCGCCGCCGTGAAGACCCGCTTCAGCAAAAGCTGATTCTCCTCGCACGGTTCGAGCCCCTTCTCTTCCAGCAGTCGCGCCACCCGCCGGGCGGATTGATCCAATGTGAATACGGCCTCGACCGTGCAACTGTCCGCCCCGCTCCGGATCAGCGTCCGATCCGCGCGTTCGCCCAGCACCAATTTCAACGCGCCGATGACGATCGATTTTCCCGCGCCGGTCTCTCCGGTGATGGCGTTATAGCCGGGCGCGAGTTCGAGGTTCAACTCGTCCACCAGGGCCAGATTTCGGATGCGCAAATTCGCCAGCATCGGTCGGCCGGTGCTTTGGCCGGAACGGGCCGGGAGATCAAGCACGAAAGCGAGGCCGGCGCATGGTTCGAAGTGTCGAGTTTACGTGGCCTTGGGCCGGAAAGCTCCCGAACCGCGTAAACGGCGGAACTCCAAACCGGGGCAGCAAGCGTCAAGATGCGCCTCGACGAAGATTGTGATCGGATGTGGCGGTCAGAAGGGGGCGTTATAGGTGGACGGGAGATGGCGGCGGGCGAGACGCCCGACGCGGACAGCCGAGACGGCCGTCCTACCCCGGCCAAGGGCGGCTGGTTACTCGATGATCTTGGTCATCGCCAGCAGCACGCCGTGCGCCGTGTAATCGTTGAAGCCTCCGGCGCTCGCCTCGTCGTACTGGTAGTAACGGTAGCTCAGGGTCGCCGTCAGGTTCTTTTTGAACCGCCGGGTCAAGCCGCCGCTGATGATGTGCCAGTCGTAGTCCATCCCGAGCGGCAGGCCATCCGCGAAGTTCGACTGCCCATAATCGGCCCGCGAATAGGTGTAGCTCGCGGTGAGGTCGGTCCGGTTATCCAGCACGAAGGTCGCCACCGAGAGAGCGCTGTAGCCCTCGCCATCATAAGGCGCCACCAGCGTATCGAGTCCGGTAGTGGTGCTCGTGCGCGTCTCCCGGTAAGATACGGTCGAGGAAAGCCGCAGCCGCCGCCAAGGTGTCAGGACGAAATTCGCGCTGTACACATCGGCATTATATTTTCCCGATACCCGCTCGCCGCCTGGCGAAAATCCGATCCCGAAGCAGCAGACATCCGTCTCCGTGGCGTATTCGCTCCGCACTTTCTGGTACGTGAGGGTCGTCCGCAGCCAGCTCGTCACGCGCAGGGCGAGCTTGAGCGCGACCTGGTCCGTCTCGACTTCCCGTCCCGTGATGAAGGCCGAATACCCGTCGTTGGGACCGAAGGCCGTTTCGTCCCGCAGATGATCATAATCCGCATCCCGCTCGCGACGCTTGTACTGCGCCGTTAGCGACACGCGCGTCCACGGCGAGAGCGTGAACCCGGTCCGGGCGTCCGTCAGATGGGTCGTCGCGTCGGTATCGCGCAAGAATTCGTAGCTCTGCGCCATGTCCCGCGTCTGCTCGGTTTGGCCCAGGCTCTCCTGGGCGAGGCGGCCTTCCGCGAAAACGACCGTGTAGGGCAGCCCGGTGTAGCGCAGCCCGAGATGCTCTTCCACACCGGCCCGATCCAAGTCGGCATCCATCCGCGCCGGATTCGGCGTGTAGGCTCCGGGCGTGCCTTCATCGAGATTCACCGTCCCGAAACCGCGCTGGCTCATCCACTCCGCCTGCATGCCGCCGAAGAGGCTCAGCCCGGCCCACGGCCCCAACTGCGTGTTCGCGTTGAAGGTGTGGGTGTCCTGTTCGAGGATGATCGATTCCGTAAACCAATGCCCGTCGAACGGCGCGAGCACCCCGAAGGGCGAGACCGGCTCGGCGTTGAACGAATAGTCCCCGCTCAGGCGGCTGTACAAATACCCGCCCGAGATAAACAACCAGTCGAGAATCTGTTTCTCCAGCCGGATCGCGTCGGACGCCTGGAAATGATCCTGGTGCTCGTCCACGGTCACCAGTTTCTCCGTGCCGCCGAACGCGATTCCCGAGTATTCCGTATGTCGGCGGCGGCTCTCGTTGTCGTAGATCTCGGCCCGAAAATTGTTTTCGATCCCCAATCCGTTGACCTCATGCGTCAGGTCGAACTTGAAGAGATGCACCTGCTCGTCGATCGAGCGGCTCGCCGGGTAAATCTGCCGTTCCACCGCCGGATCGTACGCACCGGGCGGTTGCGCCACGGTCCCGGCATCGGCCCACTGGAGCGTCGCCTTGTCCCCCTCGCGGTAGCGGTATTCGTAGCCGAACACCATTTTCGGCCAGTCCGGCCGCATGATCCCGACTTCCGCCCACGCCCGTCCGACATCGAGCTGCAGGTCCCGACCGAGGCTTTGCGCGGATGGATTAAGCCCCGGAAAATAGCCGCCGGTATCGCCGTAGTATTCCCGGTATTTCTCCGCGCCGAAACGCACGTAGCCCAAGTCGCGCTGCTCGACATCCAACTGAAACTTGTACTCTTCCGGGTTCGCGAAGATCAGGCCGTCGAAGGTGAGTTTCCGACCTTTCTCGAATTGCTCCTCGAAATAAATCTGCTGCGCGCCACCGTTCCAGCCTTCCTTGATCCCGGTGTGTTCCCGGAATTTCCCCTCGTTCCCTGACACCGAGAACCACTGCAATCGTGGGGTGATTGAAAACTTGATCTTCCGCCCCGTGTTCGTCGCGGCTGACCACGCGGCCCCTTGATCGATCCACGCCCGGAGGGCCGCGACCTGCTCCGTCGTGAGAGGTTCACCCTTGCCGGCCGGCGGCATTTCCATATCCTCGACCAGCCGCGCGACATAGTAAACGATCGGGCTTTTAGCGCTGTCTCCGGGCACGATCGCGATGCCATTATCCCCGCCCTTGAGTGCGTCCTCGCGGGTATCCAGCCGGAACCGCCCTTTCGGACGCTCCGCGCCGTGGCAGCGCAGGCAACTGGTCTCGAAGATCGGGCGGATTTGGGCGTCGAAATCGACCGGTCCGGAGGCCGGCGCGGGAAGTTTCCCGGCCAGGCCCGCCATCTCGCCTTCCGAGACGGCCAGCCCTGCGGGGGCCGCTGCCGCTACCGCCATGACCACCGCTATTTTGGGAAGCCGCCGCATGGTTCAATACCTCAAATGCGGATTGACGTTCGACCCATGCACCGCCGTGTGGCACCCGGCGCTCCAGCACGTCCCCCGTTTCAGGAACGCGGTGTGATTCATCTTGCCGATGAACATTTCCCCGGCCGCGACATCCGGCCCCGCGGTCTGGACATGGCATTTCAGGCACAAATTGTTGTCCCGCTCGGTCAGCAATTGCCGGTTGATGGAACCATGCGGGCTGTGGCACACGGTGCAACCATCCCGCATGGCCTCGTGCTCGAACACGAAGGGCCGGGCCTGCTCCTTGTGGCACTCCGCGCAACTCTGGTTCAGCCGCGCCATCGCCAGCCCGCCCGCGGGCTTCATCACGTCGTGCCCGTGCGGATCGTGGCACTGCACGCAGTTCATCCGGTTCTCGATCACGGGATGATGCTGCGGCAGATTGAACTCGGCATGGACATCCAGATGGCAGTTGAAGCAGGCCGTCGAATCCTTGCCGGGATTGATGATAAACTGATTCCGCCCAGGTGCGGCCACATGTTTGCTCGCCGGCCCGTGGCACGACTCGCATCCCGTCGCCTTCGCGAACTTGATGTCGTCCTTGCTGAACCGGCCGTGCGCGCTGGTGGGAAAGGTTCGGACGATGTTCGAGTGGCAATCGACGCAGGCCGAGTTGCCGACGTATTCCGCGCCTTCGATCTCCAGGGGCGCGACGACCGAGCGCTCGACGGTGGTGCTGCAGGCCGCAAAAAGGGAGATGCAGAAGGCCAGGCCCCCCGCGACCGAGAACATTGTCCACCCATGCTTCGGCATGATCTACCCGCAGGAATCCCCCTGGACACCGCGCGGGAAAGCCCGAGGATGCAAACCCGCCCCGAAAAAGCAAGGCCGGAATTCCCCTGGGCGCTGTCTCTGCCGAATCCCAATCCGGGCAACAAAGTCTTGTCGGAAGCTTCCCGCGCTCGTAACTTTGCTTCGTGGCCGCGGAGTATAGTCCAAACCTGTTCCTCGCCGTTTTCCTGGTGGCCGCCATCGCCTTTCCGCTGCTCCCGCTCGCGCTCGCCCGGCTGTGGAGCGACCGAACAGCGCTTTCGAAGCCGGGCCCGGACAAGAATGCCACTTACGAATGCGGCCTCGAATCGAAGGGCGACGCCTGGGTGCAGTTCCGCTCCGAGTACTACATCTACGGCATCATCTTTCTGATCTTCGATGTCGAGACGATTTTCCTCTTCCCCTTCGCCGCCGCTTTTCTCGACCTCAGCTTCGGCGCGTTCATGGCTTTCATGGTGTTCTTGCTGCTGCTGGTCGAGGGTCTTGTTTGGGCCTGGCGCAAGGGAGTTCTCACCTGGAAGTAAACGCCTCGGGAATGGACTGACATGGACGACGGACTCCGCAGCGAATTGAGCAAACAGGGCATCTTCGCCATCTCTCTCGAATCCCTGTACAACTGGGGCCGCAAGAATTCCATCTGGCCGCTCCAGTTCGGCCTGGCCTGTTGCGCCATCGAGATGATCGCGGCCTCGATGGCGCGCTACGATCTGGCGCGCTTCGGGGCGGAGGTGTTTCGCCCCTCGCCACGGCAGGCGGATCTGATGATCGTCGCCGGGACGGTGACCAAGAAGATGGCCCCGCAGGTGGTGCGGCTCTACAACCAGATGCCCGAGCCGAAGTACGTGATCGCGATGGGCGCTTGCGCGATTTCGGGCGGGCCATTCAAGCAGGGCTACAATGTTCTCAAAGGCATCGACCGGTTCATCCCGGTGGACGTCCACATTCCCGGCTGCCCGCCGCGGCCGGAGGCGCTGCTGCACGCGTTCATGACGCTTCAGCGCAAGATCGACGCGCAGAAGCTCACCGGCCCGCATGTGCCCCGCCACCTCCAGCCCGACGCCCCCAGCGAGTTCCCGGTACCCGAGTTTGGCGAACACGATCTGGTTCCGGCGAAGAATCTGGCGATCTGGAAACCGCCGGTTCTTCAGCGTTCCGAATAACCCGCCCACCGGCTCCCGATCTCTCCCGTGATTCCCGAATTGCCGCAACTCAAAGCGCTGATCGAAGCCGCCGTGCCGGACGCGCGGCTGGAAATCATCCCGAATGAACTCGGGCGCCAGCCTTCGCTGATCGTGAATCGCGAGGCCTTGAAGGCCGTCGCGCTGTTCCTCCGCGATGACGCAGGTCTTCGCCTCGACTACGCCTCCAACGTGACCGGGGTGGACTGGCCCGAGACCATCGCCAAAGAGAAGGTGAAGGTGAAAAAGCTGGTCGATGGGGTCGAGAAGGAGGTCGAGGAAACGATCGAGACGAAGCGCGGCGGGTACCTCGAGGCGGTTTATCATCTGTACTCGATGGCCTTGAAGCATGGGCCGGTGATTCTTCGGGTTCGGACCGGGAACCGCGCGGATGACGTGACGATTCCTTCGCTAACGCCGGTGTGGCGTTCGGCGGAGTTTCAGGAGCGGGAGATTTTCGATCTGTACGGCATCCGCTTCGAGGGGCATCCCGATCTGCGCCGGCTGCTGATGTGGGAGAACTTCAAGGATCATCCAATGCGGAAGGATTACGTGGAGCCGGACGACTACGAGTACGAGCCGACGCCGCACGACGAGGTCTTTGAAAAGGCCAAGTGCCACTACCCTGCCACGACCTGACGCATGACCGCCTCGCCTGAAATCATCGAGCCGCCCGCGAGCACGGAGCCGAACTACACCGTGCGCCCCCAGGCGGGCGAGGATCGCGGGCTCGGCGGCGATCTGCTCGAAGTCTCGATGGGGCCGCAGCATCCCTCCACCCACGGCGTCTTTCGCATGGATGTCGTGCTTGATGGCGAGACGGTCGTGAAGCTTAAGCCGGTCTTCGGCTATCTCCATCGCAACCACGAGCAGATCGCGGAGAAGACGAGCTACCTCGGCTCGATGCCGTACACGGACCGGCTCGATTACTTCTGCTCGATGACGAATAACTGGGCCTACGCCCTGACCATCGAGAAGCTGGCCGGCTTGCAGCCACCCGAGCGGGCCGAGTACATCCGGGTGATCACCGCGGAGTTGACCCGGCTGCTGAACCATACCTGCCTGATCGGTTTTCTGTTGCAGGACATGGGCGCGCTGGGCACGCCGCTCATGTATGCGTTTCGCGAACGCGAGAAGATCCTCGATCTTTTCGAGGCGCTCAGCGGCGCACGGATGATGTGCAATTACATGCGCTTCGGCGGCTGCCGGGTCGATCTGCCGCCCGGCTGGCTGGAGCAGGCCCGCGCCGTGGTGGCGAATTTCCCCCGGTTCCTGGACGAGTACGAACGTCTCCTCGCGGGCAACGAAATCCTCATGGCCCGCACGCAGGGCGTCGGGGCGCTCAAGGCGGAGCTGGCGGTGAGCGCGGGCGTGACCGGGCCGATGCTCCGGGCCTGCGGGGTCGATTACGACCTGCGCAAGGTGGACCAGTACGGCATTTACGACCGTTTCGAATTCCGCGTCCCGCTGGGCGATCACGGCGATGTGTACGACCGGTTCATGATCCGGTTTCTCGAGATGCGCGAATCGCTCAAAATTCTCGAGCCGGCGCTGCGGGATATTCCCGAGGGACCCATTGTCGATCCCAAATTCAAGGCCCGCAATTTCAAGCCGAAGGCGGGCGAAGCCTACGGCCGGATCGAAGCGCCCAAGGGGGAGCTTGGTTTTTATGTGATCAGCGATGGGGGCGCGAGCCCTTACCGGTACCGCGTCCGCCCGCCGAGCCTCATCAATCTCACCATCCTGGAAGACATGTGCCTCGGCCATACGATTGCCGATGCGGTCATCATTCTCGGGAGCGTCGATATCGTTCTTGGCGAAGTCGACCGCTGAACGAGTCCCCTCCCCCCCCTATTTTTTCAGGGGGTCAGAGTTTGGGGTTGAGTTGTGGGATGGCCGCGTTGGTTGGCCGGGTGTGGGAAAGCGGGAGCGAGCTCCCGCACTCCAGAGGGGCACCCCCCCCGTTTTTTGAGTGGAGGGGTTGGCGGAGGGATCGGTCGGATTGGGAGAGGAAGCCACCTCCACCGGCCTGCGGCCACTCTCTCCCCCGCTCGGAGCGACGGAGAGGGTGAGAGCCGGGCGAAGGCACCCGCTGGGACGGACGAGACGTCCGTCCTATCCAGGATGGGGACGGGGTGGCGCTGGTGAAAGCGGTAAAGCCGAGGGGTGCGGTCATAACAGTTCTTTCGTTTGTTATGCCTTCGACCCGACCGCGAAGGAGGGGACATTCCAATGTCCGACGCTCTGGCGCGGTCGATCCGAAGGCGAATCAGGTGACGCACGGTTGGGTGCGTCACGCAGGGAATGTGGCACGGGGTGGTCGAGATTTCAATGGGTGCTTTTTTGTTTTTGAAATGTAGACTGGAGAGCCTACGACAGAGATCATCGAAGACACGGAGCACACTGAGGGCAAGGAAGACGAAGATTCAATCGCGAATTGCGCGGAGGACGCGGATGGTTAGGCAAACCGGAAGGTCTGCGTTTTCCCTTCAGAGGTGATCTCAATGAATCCGTCCTCGAAGTGCACCGCAAAAGAGATTTCCTGAGCATCGGGAACCACGCCCCGGCCGGTAGCCTCGATGGTCATCTTGAACCGCGGAGGCGGCGAGTCTGGGTGCGTTTTAATCTTTGCACATCGGCTGCCGCCTTCGAGAAACAGTCGCACAGACCTGTCCGAGCTAATCTCGCAAATTCTAAACGTTTTAGATTGGCCGCCGCGCAGGAGGTCCAATACGAACTTGCCAGCATCCTCAAAGAGGGGAAAGCAGGCTCGCTGTACTGGCGGAGAAAACTGAGAGGGGCTTCCAGTATCGACGCTCACCACGTCCAGGGCCACAAACTCTGCGTGCCGATCCGTGGAAACATCGACCACCAGGGTACGCTTGTGCAGACCCTGGAAACGGATGTTCTTGATAGAGAGTTTCGGCTTCTGGTCGATGGTGGCCCGTAGCGTCTGAATCTCCCGCTCCTTTTGCGCGATGATACCTCCTCGTTCCATTAATTCTCGGTCTTTCTCGATTTGATCCAAATTAGCGCGCTTGGCTGGGTAGCCCACGAGGAACGTTGTGAAGTAGATCAATGCAAAAACCAAGAACGCAACAATGACTGTCAAAGCTGCACGCGTCACTCCAAGCACATCAAAGGGCTGCTTAAAGTAAAGAGCCAGCGCGAGACCCGTGACGACCGCGGCAATGATGGCGCTCGCCAGCTTCATCGCATCGGTCTTGAGTTTGATATCTTCCCACGCGGAGGTGATCGCTTCCTTTCGAATGCTCCGGTAAGTGTGCGTTTTGCTGGTTGGTTGGGCCATAGGCGATAGAAAAGATAATCGGGGCTGGGCTTTGGCACAACTCGGGTCCCCAGCGCCGCACTTAGGGATATTGCGCCCCTTCAGGCTGGCCTGGCGGGGGGGCGCTACCCAGGGCGTTCCTGGGCTGGCTTGGGGTGCGCCTTTGGCCCGCATAACGCTGCGCAAGGCGGGCGGGATGGGGAGAGTAGGCAGGTTTACCGTGATGGGCAGGCGGACAAGGTGGAATTCGTGTCTTGCCTGACGAGGGTGCGACGAGAAGGCCGGTCAGCAGTACTGGCTTCTGTCGGCATCCGAGGCCGGCAGGCGAGGCGCCCAGGCAGGCCGTTGACCGACAGTTTGCCCCCGCGAGCCGGGGGGTGCTTGCGTGGCGTGAGGGGATAAATTAGGGTTGCTTCATGAACGGTGAGTTACCGGGTGCGGCGACCGTAGGGGCGGGCGGCTTGACGGAGCAGGGAGTCTGGGACCAGCTTCGGAATTGTTACGACCCGGAGATCCCGCTGAACATCGTGGATTTAGGTTTGGTGTACGATGTCGATCTAAAGGGCAGCCGGGTGGACGTGAAGATGACGCTGACAGCCCCGGGATGCCATTTGGGCGGGCAGATCGCAGGAGACGTGCAAACGAAACTTCTTGCGCTGGAACAGGTTGAGGAAGCTAACGTGGAACTGGTATGGGACCCGCCGTGGCACCAGAGCATGATCTCGCTGGAGGGGCGACGGAAGCTGGGGTTGGACGCTTCCTGAAATCGAGGCCGGCAAAATGTCACACCAATTTTCCAGTTGCCACCGTTCCGGCACACAGGGCATGATTGCCCGACACATTCGACCACGCCCTATGTCGACAGCCCTTTCGAATGGGAACGACTTGTTTCGCAAGTCGACCCTGTATCGTGAGTTCCAAGCCGAGCGCGAGGAGATCATGAAGCACAAGTGGATCGAATCCGAGAAGGTGGGTTACGATATCGGGTTCGAGCAGGCATTGACGGACTGGATTTTGAAGCACCGCTCGAAATGGCGGCGGGCGCGGCAGGCGGCACAAGCTTCGCAGAACGCGCAGAATAACTGATTTTTCAGGCCGCCGGGCCTGGGCTTTTGGGCTCAGAGGCCGGGAGGCGAATTTCGACACGCAGGCCGCGAGGCTCGCGATTCAGGCAGATCACGGAGCCCCCGCACGCTTCGATGCAGGTTTTCACAATGGCCAGCCCCAGACCGACTCCACCCGTTTCGGCGGAGCGGGCGGCATCAAGGCGGTAGAAGGGCTCGAAGACGCGGGCGAGGTGTTCCGGGGGAATGCCGGGGCCGGCATCAGAAATAGCCACGCAGACCTGGCTGGCTTCGGACGTGGCTTCGACCTGGATGGGGGCATCGGCACCGGCGTAGCGGAGGGCATTGCGGAGGACGTTGCCGACGGCGCGCTGGATGAGTTCGGCATCGCCCAGGACAGCGAGGCCGGCGGGGATGCGGAAGGCGGGAGCGGCGCCTTCGCGGCGGGCGGCTTCGCGGAGGAGGGGCTCGAGTTCAAGGCGTTCGTGGCGGGCGGATTGCGCGCCGAGGGAGGCTTTGGAGAAGGCGAGGAGTTCATTGACGAGGCGGCTCATGTGGTCGAGCTCGTCACGGACATCGGCGACGTATTCTTTTTGGCGATCATCGGCGCGTTGTTCGAGAATGCCGAGGGCCATCTGGACGCGAGCGATGGGGGAACAGAGTTCGTGGGCGATATCCCCGAGGAAACGCTTCTGGCCTTTGACGGACCATTCGATGCGATCGGACATGGCGTTGATGGCGGCGGCGAGCTGGCCGAGTTCATCGGAGCGAGCGACCGGAGCCTTGGCCTCGAAGCGGCCGCGGGCGATTTGGTCGGTGACGGCGGTCATCTGGTGCAGGGCGCGGGTGATGCCGCGCGCGAGGGGGAACCAGAGGAGAATGGAGAGGGCGAGCGCGGAGCCGCCGAAGGCCGCGACGGGCCGCCAATCGAAGAACAGGCCATTGCCATCGATGGTTTCGGAAACGGCGAGAAGAACGGAGGGCGCGGGCCGGCCTTCGCCGACGCGGAGGCCGGCGTTCAAGCCGACCCAGTAACGCGTGGGGCTGGTGGTGCGGAGGACGAAGGCGGGACGAGGAGCGGTGGTGCGCGCGAAGCGGCCCGGGGCGGCACCGGCACCGGGTCCGGGGCCTGGGAGAGGCGGTTCGGCATCCTCCTCGGGAGGGTTGGCGGGACGGGGGCCGCTCGGGCGAGCGGGGCGGTTGCCGCGAAAGCGCGGGCCGGCGAATTGTTCCTTCACTTCCTGGGGCAGGAGGAGCGGCGGGCCGGCCAATTGTTCATCGGGACCGCGAAAGAGGTAGTATTGCACGCCCTGGGCGGAGCTGTGGCGTTCGAGGATGCCGGTCCATTGGGCGCGATCAGCAGCGCGGAGGTCGGACGCGATGAGATCGGCGATGCGCTGGAGGCGGGCGCCGGTCTTGCCGGTGAGGAGGAATTCGAAGGCGTAGGGCAAACGGAAACCGGCGAAGGCGGCCAGCAGGAGGCCGATGAGGAGGAGGTTCAACGCGAACCAGGCGGCGAGCTTGAGGTAGAGGGGGAAGCGGACTTTCATGGTTCCTCCGGGTTGATGAACATGTAGCCGACGGCGCGCAGGGTTTTGATGAAGCGGGGTTCCCGGGCATCGTCACCGAGTTTCTTGCGAAGGGAGGCGATGTGGACATCGATGGAGCGATCGAAGACTTCGTAATCGCGTTCGCGCACCCCTTCGAGAAGCTGTTCGCGGGATTTGACGCGGCCGCGGGCGCGCATGAGGGATTCGAGGAGATCGAACTCGACGGGGGTGAGGGTGAGGGGCTTATTGGCGAGGAGGGCGACGCGGGAATCGGGCTTGAGGCGAAGGTCGCCGGTGACGAGTTCGGCTTCGGGTTTCTCACCGGCAGGAGTGGATTGGGCGGCGCGGCGGGTGACGGCGCGGAGGCGGGCGAGGAGTTCGCGGGAGGAGAAGGTTTTGGGGAGGTAGTCGTCGGCACCGATCTCGAGGCCAACGATGCGGTCGGCTTCGTCGCCACGCGCGGTGAGCATAAGGACGGGGACGTTGGAACGGGCGCGAATGCGCTTGAGCACTTCGAAGCCGTCGAGCCCCGGGAGCATGACATCGAGGATGACGGCCTCCCAACCGCCGGCCAAGGCGCGCTCGACGCCTTCGGGGCCGGTGTGGACGGTCTCGACGGCGTAGCCCATGGGGCCGAGGTAATCGCCGATGAGGCGGCAGAGTTTGCGGTCGTCGTCGATGACGAGGATGCGGGCGGTGGTGGGCGATTCGGGCATGTTCGTGCTCCACAAGAAACCACAGGCGGGCCGGGCCGTCGACCGGGTTTACCTGCGCTTTACAATGCCGAGCGACGGGAAGGGCTGGAAGGCCGAAAACAGGGGCGTTTTGGAGAAATTTCGAGGGGGAGGAAAGATTTACAATTCCTTTACAATTTTCCGGGGCTTTCCAAACAGAAACTTAACAGAGGCGGTGTCAGATATAACAGAAGCTGGCGCTGTGAAGCGAACAAGCGGAAGCCGAAGCCAGCGCGGCCCGCGAAGAACAACGAACAAAAATAGAAATATGAAAAAATACATCACCTCTGGAATGCTCGTGGCACTGATCGCCGCCTCCACCCTGCTCGCCGCCGATAACAATGGCCCCCGCGGTCCGCGCGGCCCCCGGCCGGATGGCGAACGCGGCGAACGCGGCGAACGCGGCGAGCGCGGCGAAGGCCGGCGCCCGGGCGGCGGACGCCCCGGCATGGCCTTGCTGATGATCTTCGATGCCAACAAGGACGGCACGATCGATGCCACGGAAATCAGCAACGCGGCGACGGCGCTGAAGACGCTGGACAAGAATAACGACGGCCAGATCACGGCGGACGAGATGCGCCCGCCCCGGCCGGCAAACGACGACGCGGCGAACTGATTCGCCGCCGGAACAGGGTCTAGAAGAAGGGGCGTCGCGGCTGGGCCGCACGCCTCTTTCTTTTTTGGACGGAGGCCGCCGATGCCTGGAGATGGCGGGAGAGGCCGAGAACAGGTGTTTCTGGCAGGCAGCCGAACGCTTGCGGGAGCGCCTCTGCCCCCCGTTGGGAGCAGTTCCGCCTGGAGGCGTTTCGGGAGTTTTCCGGCCCCAGACCGCGTAAACGCGGAACTGCTCCCAACCACAGCCAGCGTCGCTCGTTTCAAGACGCGCACGCACGCGGGAAGTTCATTCTGTTTGAATTCGGGGCCGGGGTCGCGCTCAATGGCGGGATGAACGAACTGGCCCGGGCCCGGGAAGTTTTCGACCTCGAGATCGCCGCGCTGGCGGCGGTGCGCGACCACCTGGACGAGCAGTTCACGGAAGCGGTGCACTTGATCGTGGGCGCGCTGAAGACGCGGGCGAAGATCGTCGTGGCCGGGATCGGCAAATCGGGGAACATCGGGCAAAAGATCGCCGCGACACTGACGAGCACCGGGGCGACGGCGGTGGTGCTGCATAGCGTGGATGCGCTGCACGGCGATCTCGGAATTCTCAACGATGGGGATATCGTGCTGGCGCTGAGCTATTCCGGGGAAACGGAGGAATTGCTGACGCTGCTGCCGGCCTTGAAGCGCTTCGCCGTGCGGATCGTGGCGATGACGGCGAACGCAAAGTCGACGCTGGCGAGGTATAGCGATGTGGTGCTGAACGTCCGCGTGCCGAAGGAGGCGTGCCCCTTCAATCTCGCCCCAACCTCGAGCACGACGGCGATGCTGGCTCTGGGCGATGCGCTGGCGATGACGATCCTGGAGGCGCGCGGATTCACGAAGAAGGACTTTGCCAAGTATCATCCAGCCGGGGCGATCGGGCGCACGCTGCTGCTGCGGTGCGGAGAGATTATGCGGGCCGGGCCGCGGAACGCGGTGGCTCCGCGCGCGATGAAAGTGCGCGATGCGCTGCTGGTGATGACCTCGGCGCGATCCGGCTCGCTGAGCGTGGTGGACGGGCGAGGGAAGCTGACGGGGGTGTTTACGGACGGGGATTTGCGCCGAGGGATGGCGCGCGACCCGGAGATTCTCAACCGGCCACTCAGCGAGGTGATGACGCGAAAGCCGGTCTCGGTGAAGGAGACGGCGCTGGCGACGGAGGCGCTGGCGATCTTCGACCAGCGGAATATCGACGACTTGATCGTGGTGAACGAAGGCCGCGAACCGGTGGGGTTGATCGACTCGCAGGACTTGCCAAAGTTGAAGCTGCTCTGAGGAGCGGACAGGCGGAAAAGAAAAGGCCGCCCGGGGATTCCGAGCGGCCTCGCAAAAAAGGATCAAGCCGCACCGACTATTGCGGCGCGACGCGGCGGACGCGGAAGAAGCGGTGGGAGTTGCTGAACTCCTCCTCCAGCTCAGTCGTCGTCGCCGTGGCGGTGAAATCCTTCACGGTATTCCACGAAACCAAGTCCTTGGACGCTTCCAAGGCATAGGCAAAGCCGGCTTGGGTAGCCACGCGCATGGAGAGGCGTCCGGCGGGCGAGGAGAGGACTTGCGAGATGACGATCGGTTCGAAGGTCGGCAGCAAGTCCTTGTCGTTATTGAAGCGAGCGATGTAGGCGTGCGGAGCGCGATCCACCGTGGTGAAGGCGCCGCCGATCAGCACCTTGCCATCGGCCGGTTGAACGACGACGGAGTAAACGACGGCGTTAGGCCCATCGCCGGGGCTGAATTGCACATCGAGACCGCCATCCTCCAGCAAGCGGGCGACGCGGGCGCGCTCGACACTGCCGACCGCCGTGAAATCACCGGCGATGAACACTTTGCCATCGGGCTGGCGGGCGAGGGAATAGACGGGGCCATTGACACCGGCACCCGGATTGAAGGTGGCGTCGACCGAGCCATCAGCGTTCAAGCGCGCGACACGCAGGCGGGTGGAGTTATGGACGGCGGTAAAGTCACCGGCAATCAGCATTTTGCCGCCATCCAAGAGCAACACATCGCGAACGGGGCCACTGGCGCCTAAGCCGAGCGCGAAGCTCGAATCGACGGAACCATCGGTGTTCAGGCGAGCGATCCCGCGCCGGGAGATGCCATTGATGGAGGAGAAGGCCCCCACGACGACCACCTTGCCATCCGGTTGAACGAGCGTGCGATGCACGGCTTCATCCGCGCCGAACCCAGGGTTAAACGAAAGGTCGAGCGTGCCGTTCTCGCCCAGACGGGCGATGCGGCGGAGCGAGGCGGCGCTCGCGACGTTGAACAAGCCTGAGATGACGATCCGCCCGTCATCGAGACGGGAGAGATCGGAGACTTCCGCGTTCAAACCGAGCGGGAGATTAAAGGTGGGATCCAAATTGCCCGCACGGTCGAGGCGCGCCACGCGGTTATGGAAGATCCCGCCTACGGTGTTAAAGCCGCCGGAGATCAGCACCTTGGCTGGATCGCCCAGATCGAGATCGGCGACGACGCCATCCGGGCCAGCGCCCGGATCGAAGGCGGGATCGACGGAGCCATCGGAGATCAAGCGGGCGACGCGGGGACGATTGGCGTCGTTCACGACGGTGAAGGCCCCGCCGAGATAGATGTTCCCGGCATTATCGACTTTGATGACGCGAACCGCGCCGTCGGTGCCGGCGGAGAAGCCTTCGTCGAGGCTGCCGGGGCCGAGATCGTCATCGACAATGGTCGCGATGGCATCGGGCGAGCCCACGACGCGCGCGCCACCCTTGGGATTGGAGAGGCTGACGATGAAGTCTTCGTTGCCCTCGACCAAGTCATCATCGAAGACGGGAATCAGAAAACTCTTGAGCGTTTCGCCTTCCGCGAAGGAAACGATGCCATTGAATTGCTCCTCGTAGTCGGCCTGCGGGGTGGCGCTGCCGGTGCCGCCACGGGCGCGCGTGCGATAGTCCGCGGAGACGATGCCGGTGGTGCCACCCGCGCGCCGGACGGTGACCATGATCCGGCCGGAGCCTTCCGACCCGGTGAATTTGTCGCTCGTGAAGCTGATATCGCCCGGAGCGAAATCGTTGTCGTTGATGGTGAGCGTGGAGTGGCCCAGCCCGATAATCCCGCGACCGACGACGTTGGTCAGGATCAATTGAACCGTCTCGTTACCCTCGACCACGGAGTCGTCGAGGATCGGGATCGAGAAGGTGCGGCTGGCTTCGCCGGGATTGAACGTGAGCACGCTGCTGACGGAGAGGTAATCGACCGGAGCGACCGCCGTGCCGTCCCGCGTGAGGAAGGTGACCAGCGTCTGGCCGACGGTGGAGCCGACGCGCCGGACGGTGACCGACGCCGAGCCGGTGACGAAGTTTTCCGACACGCTGTAGGCGGCGCTGCTGAATTCGAGGATGCTGTCGTCGCTCTCGAGGGTGAGGGTGGCATTCGGCTGGCCGCCCAGGACATCCGTGCCCGGGGGATTGGAGAGTTCGATATTGACGATCTCATCCGGTTCCACCTCGGTATCGTCGAGCAGCGGGACCAAAACGGTGCGAAACGTTTCCGCCTCGGGGAAGACGAGGTTCGTGGTGATATTGACGAAGTCGAGACCCGCCGTCGCCGACGCCTGAACCGTGCGCAGATTGACGGCGATGGAGCCGGTGGTGCCGCCCGTGCGGCGGATGGTGACGGCCGAATTGGTGGCGTTCTCGCTGCTGCGGAAGAAGGGACGGGTAAACTCGATGCGGCCGGAGCCCGCGATGGAGCCGCCGTGGATGCGAACCAAATGGTCCGCCGGCGTGCCGTCATAATCCGTAAATCCGCCCGCGAGGAGGATGCGGCGATCGGGCTGGACGATGATGGCCGAGACCGAGGCATTGGCACCCGCCCCGAAATTGATCGTCGGGTCGAGCGTGCCGTCAGAATTCAACCGCGTCACGCGACCGCGGGTGCGGCCATCGAACGTGGTGAAATCACCGCCGGCGAGGATTTTGCCATCGATCTGCAACGCGATGATATTGACGGCGCCGTTGGCTCCGCTGCCCGGGGTGAAGCTGGCGTCGATCGTGCCATCGACATTCAAGCGCGCGAGGCGATTGGCGGACTGGCCGTGGATGGTAGTGAACGAGCCGCCGATGAGGATCTTGCCATCACTCTGGAGGACGATGGTTCGAATGACATCGTTGGCACCGGCCAGCGACCCGCCATTGGCGACGGCGAACTGAGTGTCGAGCGAGCCGTCCTTGAGCAAACGCACCAGGCGATTGCGCGGCTGATCGGCAAAGAGGGTGAAATTCCCGCCGACAAGGATTTTGCCGTCGGGTTGCACCGCAATGGCGTAGACCGTGGCGTTGGCCGCGGTGCCGGGATCGAAGAGCGTGTCGAGCGTGCCATTCGTGGTCGTGCGCGCAATGCGAGAGCGGGCAATGCCGCGATAGGTGGAGAATTCGCCGCCGATCAGGACATTTCCGTCCGGCTGGAGGACGGCGACATTGATGGGGTTATCCGTGCCCGCGCCGGGGTTGTAAGTCGGATCGACCTTGCTGTCGATATTCAAGCGGGTGACATAATTGCGGTTCGTGGCGCCGAGCGAGGTAAACAAGCCGCCGACAAAACTCCGGACATCGGGTTGAAGCGCGATGGTCCGAACGGAGGCGTTCGGGCCGGCTCCGGGATCGTAGCTGTGATCGATGCCGCCATTATTGAACAAGCGGGCCAGACGATTGCGGAGAATGCCGTTGACGAAACCGAAATCTCCGCCCAAGAGGATTTTGCCGTCCTCCTGCAAGGCGAGCGTATAAACGTAATCGTTCGCGCCGGAAGCCAGGAACTCGGTGTCGATGGAGCCCGCCAGCGTCCGGACGAGTTCGTTATCCACGATGGTGAGCGTGGAGACGCCCAAGCCGATGGTGGCGAACCGCGGATTGCTTAAGAGGAGAGAAATTTGCTTGTCGCCTTCGACGATGTTGTCGTCGATCAAGCGGACCCGGAAGGACTGACTGGTTTCGCCCGGGGCGAAACGCAAGACGCCGTTCGTGAGGACATAGTCCGGAACGCCGCCCGCCGAAGCAGGGACGAGTTCGACCGAGCCGATCGCCGTCGAATTCGTGGCGGCAAAGGAGACTTCCACCGCGCCAGCGAGGCCGTTCTGGCGCAACACCGTGATGTCCGCGTACGGGCCGTTCTCATCGACGTGATAACTGGCCTGACTAAACGAAAGCTGGCCGTAGGCGTCGTCGTTCTGGATGCGGACGACGGTGGTCGGCTGGGCACCGATCGCACCGACGATGGTGGGATTGGAGAGCGCGACGGTAAACAGTTTGTCCGATTCGACAATCAGATTGTCGATCAACTTGACCTTGAAAGTCTTCGTTTCCGAATCGCCGCTGACCCAGTGCAAGACGCCGTTGGTGGCCACGTAGTCGCGGCCCGCGCGGGCGGTGCCATCCACCGTGGCGTAATTGACGAAGACCTCGCCGAGATTGCCGCCGGTGCGGCGCACCGACACGGTCACTTCAGTCTCGTTCTCCGGGATGCTGTTGGTCGCCGCGGTGAAGCTGACGCGTCCGGGGGCGAAATCGTTGTCGATGATGGTCAGGACCGCCGTCGAACGGGCCGGGTCGAGACGCAAGTTCGGCGCGACATCCGTGGGGAAGCCGCTGGCGTTCGTGAGCAGAATCAGGATCGTCTCCTCGAGCTCGGCGGCGACATCGTTATTGATGCGGATGGAGAAGCGGTTGGTGGTGATGCCGTTGCCGAACGTCAAGCGCCGGGGGGCAAATGAATAATCTCCGGTGCCGGCGGTGCCGTTCTGGGTCGAGACATCGATGAAGACCGTGCCGGTGCTGCCGCCGAGGCGGGTCACGGTGATGACGGCATCCAGGCCATCTTCATTCACGAAGTATTCCGGCGCGCTAAAGCCGAGCGTGCCGAAGCTGAAGTCATTATCCGAGATGATGAGTTCCGCCCGGGTGATGCCCAAGGCGGTGCCGACGGGAATCGGCTCGCCGCCGAGGAGGAGGCGGCCTTGATCCGGCGACGTGAGGCTGAGGGAGATGACCTCGTTTCCTTCGATGGAATTGTCGTCAGGGATGGTGATGAAAACGTTGTCCTCGTCGCTCTCGAAATTGCGATAGTGGAACGGAGGGCGGGCAAACGGCGCATAGATGTTGAAATCGGTGCGTTGCCGGTTGGTGCTGAAGGCGGCGTTATTGGGCCCCATGTAGGCATCGCTATATTGGCGATCACGATCATGGCTGCGCACCCAGAGCGGGAAATAGTTCGTGATCACGAAATCGGAGCCACCCGAGGCCACGCCCGGGCCGCCGACAGCCGCTTCCTGAGCATCGAACCGGGCGGAGATCGGCGCGAGACTGCCATTGGTGCGGACGAGGGTGATGAAGGTGCGACCGGCATTCTCATCGACGGTATAGGTGCGCTGGGCAAAGCTGATGTTGCCCGGGCCAGGCGTTGCATGGCCTTTGAGCCGGGCGACATTCAGGCGAGAGCGATAGTCGTCGCGCGCGAAGCCGCCGCCGAAGCGCGAGAAGCGGCCGCCGACGAAGAGATGATCCGCGAGGGCAACGTTCGTGAAAAGTATCTCGTTCGTCGTGCCATCGGTATCGATCACGATATTCGTACCAACGGTGATATTGGTGAGCCGGTAAGGACTCAGCGAACGGATGAAATTCTCCGGGCTCTGAATATTCTCGGGCGAGAGCGGATTCGGGATGCCGGCATACTGATTCTTTGCCGTGTCCATGAAGGTGGTATCGAGTGACCCGTCGAGATTAAGGCGCGCCAGACCGATGCGGCGGGTGGCGTTAAAGGAGAAGAAGGAACCGCCCAAGACGGCCTTGCCGTTCGATTGGATGCCGACGGTGTAGACGGTATTATCGAAACCGGTGCCGGGATCGAAATCAGGGTCGACCAGTCCGCTTTCGTTCAAGCGGGCGATGCCACGGCGGGGCAAAAGGTTAACGGTTTTGAAATCGCCGGCCATGACGATTTTGTTGCCGAGTTTGGCGACCGAGTAGACGGTGTCATCCGCTCCGATTCCCGGATCAAAGGCGGGATCGAGGCCGCCATCGACGGTGAGACGGGCGACGAAGTTCATGGGCGTTCCGTTAAATTCCGTGAATTCGCCGCCCAGGATGGGGCGCTGATCGATGAGCGGATTGATCTGCATGTCGTAGAACCAGATGGTTCCCACCAAGCCGCTGCCTTCATTCATCACGACTTCGATCAGGCTGGCGTTTCCGGGCCCGTAATTCACGGTGAGCGTGCCGTTGCTGCTGATCAAGCCGGTATCGAAAATGCGCTGGCCGTCATAGTAAACCCTCAAGGTATCCGGTACGCTGAGGAAATCGTAGTTGATGGTGATGCTGCCCTGCGTGGCGCCGGTTTCGACGACGAAGCGATCCTCCGCCGGACCGCCAGAGGCGGAGCGGTCGATATCGAGCGAACCACCGGACGTGGCGATCGAGTTGACCGGGCCATTCGGGCCGGTTCCGGTGTTGAAAGTGGTATCGAGCTTGCCGTTGGAGTGCAATCGAGCGACATAGGCTTGATTCGTGCCATCAACGCTCAAGAAATCACCGCCGATGAGGACCTTCCCGTCCGCCTGAACGGCGATCGTGCGCACGGCACCGCTTTCGGTGCCGAGGCCGGGGTTGAAGGAGGTATCGACCGTTCCGTTGGTCTGCAAGCGGGCGATGCCGAAACGGGTGATGCCATTGACGGAATCGAATTGACCGCCCACGAGAATCTTGCCGTCGGGCTGCTGGGCCAAGGCCTGAACGAATCCGGACACACCGGTTCCGGGATTGAAACTGAAGTCGGTAGACCCATCAAAGTTGAGGCGGGCGATGCCTAACCGATCCGCGGTATTGACGGAGGTAAAATCTCCACCCAAGAGCACCTTGCCATCTGGTTGAGCCAGCACGGCTTGCACGGTATTATTGGCACCCGGCGTGGTCATGTAGGGAGGGACGGTGGAGGCGACGTTGTCGGGATTGAAATCCACTTCGCTGGCACCTGCGGGCTGGTCGTTGTCCAGAATCTTGATAGTTGCAACGCTTGCCCATGGATTCGGGATCCCATCAGTCTCGTCGCCGTGTTTCCACAGGACCACTTCGATATCCTCATTGAACTCGTCCTCGGCATCATCAGCGATGGGGATAAGAATAAATCGGTCCGTTACTTCTCCAGTGCCCCAAGTCAGTGTGGCTTCTTCCGCATTCTGCACCCAGCCCGTGTCATCCGGTTCCATGCCGAGGTTCTCATCTCGGACTGTTTGCGACCAAATGGGATCACCCGGCGGTTCGTAATCGACATACGGCGTGGTGTAGTCCGATCCGGGCTCCAAACCAAACACGTTGCCTTCCGAATCTCCTCCTCTGGCATCGACCACAATTCGGCGAGGGTTAACGGTGTAGTGAACATGGACGCCATCCAAGGTGGGACCGGGAGGCATTTCCGGATAAACCATCGAGCGACGCACGCGAACCCTCACGTATTGACGGCCATTCCTCACAGTACTGGCTTGCCCTTCACGCACTTCATAATGCAACCGCGTGAAGGCGAAACCTCGCTCCGCGTCGGCAATTAGTACGTTCCGCTTAATCGCTTCGCCCAAAACGGGGTTCACGCCCAGCCCCACTTCTTCGGGAGCCGCGCGAGTGCCTGTCAACTCCACCGCGAAGGTTTTGGGAAAGATAAAGGGATTGATGTCGTTGACACCAAAACCCGACCGCCAATGCTCCGGATTCAAAGTAGCGGGAAGCCGAATCAAAACGTTCGTGCTCATTTGAAAATCATTCAACGCCACCGTTCCATTGGTCGGAATGAAATCGTCGAAGGGAGCAGCGAGACCGCCGCCGAAATCCAAAAAGCCAAAAAAGAAATCGAAAAAGCCCTGGTCCGAGAAGGCCGCCGCAGTATTTGTAGTTGTCTGCCAATCAACCAGGATTTTTCCTCGACTGCCTCCTTTTCGGACTATCGTAACCTGAATTCCCTGCGGGCCGTAAGGAAGGAAATTTGCTTCGCTCGGAGCCAGATCCACATTCCACTCTTCCTTCGTTCCAATATAAGAGCCTTGCTCGAAGAACTCTTTCCAAGGAGACCCGCTATTGCCAGGAGCTATCTCGATAAAGCCGGCGGAACTGGATGCGGGCACGGTTTCGTCATCCCTGATGGTCAAGGTGGCCACACTCGGCTCACCCAGCACCGCCCAAGTAGCGGTGTCACCCGGGGTCGGATTGCGCAGGATCAAGGTGAGCGAGACATCACCGCCCGCTGCGAAATTATCGATGAGTTGAACGGAAAATACGGTGCGATCTTCACCAGGCAAAAACCGGACGGTACCGCTGGATTTGAAATAGTGGATGCCGCTGAGCGCCGTCCCGTCGATCATCGTATAATCGATCGAAATGATATCGTCGTTAGTGAGCACCCCTTCTCGAACCACCGTGATCAAAGCCAGGATCGAGTCCTCGCTCACGACGTAGTTCGTACTGGCAAAATGGATGACGTTGGTGGTGGTATAGGTGACCTGGCCGCCACCGCCACCGCCGCCCGGAATGATGATGATCTGGGCGAGGGCCGAGGCGAACAAGCTGCCCGCAGCCACCAGCAAGAACGGCCGGCGCGCGCAAGCCATCAGGAATCGCGAGAATTTAACTAAGGGGCTCATTCGGCTTAATGACTCTTGAGGGTTACCAAAGGGTTGATGCGACGGCGATTTCACTGGGTGCTGATGCGATAGAACCGGTACGGAGCGGAGGCCGTTTCGCGAAATTCGAGGGAGCCGCCCGTGCCGACCTTGGTGTCGACCGTCTGCCAGGCGCGGAAATCGGTGCTGCCCTGGACGAAATACGTCCGACCGGCTTCGGACGTGTAGGTCAGGACAAAGCTGCCGGCCTGAACCCGGATGGAATCGATGGTGATTTCCTCGGGCAGGGCGGGTTGATCGCCATTCAAGCGGCCGATGCCGGGGCTGAGAAAGCCGTTCAGGCGGGTGAATTCGCCGGCGACGAGAATCTGGCCATCGCGCTGGACGGCCACGGCATAGGCGGGGCCGTCGGGGCCGACACCGCTATCGAAGGTGGTATCGAGCGAGCCATCGGAATTGTAGCGGGCGATATTGACCCGCGGGACCGAACCGACGCTCGTGAAATCACCCACGATGTAGATCTTTCCGACGTGGGAGACGATGTCGTAGACGGGGCCATTGGGAGCGGCCACCGGGACAAAGCTGAGATCGACCGTGCCATCCTCATTCAGGCGGGCGATGCGGCCGCGACCGGCCCCGGCGACGGAGGTAAAGTCGCCACCGATGAGGATCTTGCCATCCGGAGCGACCGAGATGGCGTAAACGGTTCCCACCACGCCCGCGCCGATGCGGAAATTCGAATCGATGAGGCCGTTGGGCAAAAGACGACCCAGGGAGCGGACGGCCATGCGGCCCAACCGGGTGAAATTTCCTCCGACCAGGACTTTGCCATCCGGCTGGAGGCGCAGCCGCTGGACGACGCCATCCGTGCCGCCATCGGGATCAAAACTGACATCGAGCGACCCATTGCCGTTCAGCCGCAGCAAGCCGCGGGTGGGGACGGTGAACTGGCCGCCGACGATGATCTTGCCATCCGGCTGGGCGGCCACGGCGAGAACCGGCGCGTTCTCCCCGGCAGTGAGATTGAAATTCACATCGGCCACGCCGTTGCTCGAGTAACGTCCGACGTAGGGTCGGAAGATGCCATCGAACTGCTGGAAGGCACCGCCGAAAGCGAGCCGTCCGTCGGGATGCAGGCTCACATCGTAGACAATGGCATCCGGCCCGCCGCCGGTGAAGAAGGTGGAATCGATCGAACCATTGGGGTTCAGCCGGGCGACGCGGGGCAAGCCGAAGTCGCCAAAGAAGGGGAATCCACCCGCGACCGTGATGCGGCCATCGCCATGGAGAATCATGGAACGGACGCCGCCCGGGCCGCCCGAACCCACCTGGAAGGTCGGATCGAAGCTGCCGGGGCCGAAATCGTCGTCGACAATCGGCACGCTGACATTGGCCGTGCCGAGAATAGCGCCACCGGTGGGATTCGAAAGCACGACCGAGATGAATTCGTTGCCCTCGATGCGGCTGTCATCGCGCAGGGCGATGACGATGGTCTTGGTAATTTCACCTTCGAGGAAGGTCAGGGAGCCGGCTTGGGGAACGAAATCCTCGCCGGGGGTGGCGGTGCTGCCGATGACGGCGAAATTGACCGTCACGGTGCCGGTGCGCCCGCTGCGGCGCACGACCGAGATGGTCATGGCCCCGCTGCTCTCGCTGGCTCCATTCGAAGCGAGCACGCTGATGACGCCGGGCGCGAAATCGTTATCCAGGATGGTGAGAGTGGACACCGCGCGGCCGATTTGCGCATCCGGGCTTTCGGAGAACAACTGCAGATCGATCGATTCGTTGTCTTCGACTTCGGTGTCGTCGAGAATCGGGACGGTAAAGAACTTCAACGACTCGCCCGGCTCGAAATTGATGGAGCCCGAGACGGATTGGAAATCAAGGCCGTCCGTGGCCGTGCGACCGCTGGCGAAATAGGTGACCGAGACGGCGGTGGCGGTTTCTCCCTCGCGCTTGACGAAGACGGTGGCGCGCCCGCCGGCCGCGCTTTCGTTCACCGAGAAGGTGGCGTCGGTGAAACTGATCAGGCTATCGTCGCTGACGATGCGGAGGGTGGCGATGGGCTGGCGATTGAGCAACGGACCGCCGAGCGCATTGGTCAGGAACAGGGAGACCGATTCGATGTCCTCCGGGAAGTTGTCGTTGATCAACGGGACGACGAAGGTCCGCAGATTCTCGCCGGGGCCGAACTGGAGATTGCCGGCCACGTTGATGTAATCCACGTTCGGCAACGCGGTGCCGGGGCGGGTGAGGTAATCGGCGGAAACCGTGCCGGAAAGACCTTCGATACGGCGGACGGTGACCACGGCATTCGTATTGGCTTCGTTGACCGTGAACACGGCCGACTCGAAGACGATTTCGCCGGAGCCTTCGATCGATCCGCCGTAGATGCGGGCGATGCGACCGCGCGGCACGCCGTCGAACGCGGTGAAGCCGCCGCCGAGGACGAGCTTCCGATCCTGCTGCACGGCTACGACGTTGATGAACGAATTGGCGCCGGAACCGAAATTCACGGTCGTGTCGGTGGAGCCATCGGCATTCAAGCGGGCGATCCGACCGGTCGGGAGACCGTTCATGGCGAGAAAATCTCCGCCGACGACGATGCGTCCATCCCGCTGGACCGCGAGCGCATAGACCGCTCCGTCGGCACCGCCGGGGGGATCAAAGGATTCATCAAGCGTGCCATCGACATTGAGGCGGGCGACGTGCGCACGCCCCACGCTGCTGACGCTATTGAACAAACCGCCGATGAGAATCTTCTGGTCGAACTGCAGCGCGATCGCCCGCACCGGCGCATCTGCCCCCAAGCCGGGATTGAAGGTTTCATCCACCGAACCGTCGGGGTTCAAGCGCGCGATGTTGTTGCGCGGGATGTCGTTGACGATGCTGAATTCGCCGCCGATGAGCACGCGGCCGTCGCTCTGCGCGGCAATGGCGTAGACCGGGCCGTTCACCCCCGTGCCGGGATTGAAGGACAGGTCGGTCCGACCGTCGAGATTCACGCGCGCGATGCCGCGCCGCGTCACCGCGTTATAGACGGAGAAGCCGCCGCCGAGGAGAATCTTGGGCGCGCCATCCACCATGACTTCCTGGGCGGCGAACACGAGGTTATCCGCGCCCGCACCGACATTGAAGGTGTTATCGCGCAATCCGCTCGAACCGAGCCGCGCGACATGGTTCTGCGGAATCCCATCGATCGCGGTGAAGGCGCCGCCGAGGACCAGCCGGCCATCCGATTGCAGGGCGATCGTGCGGACGGAATTATCGATGACGGTATCGGCCGCGAAGCGCAGATCGAGCGTGCCGTCGGCATTCAAGCGCGCGATGCGCGCGCGGTTCTGCTGTTGAACCTGGGTGAATTCCCCGCCGATGACGATTTTGCCGTCGGACTGGATGACGACGGAATGGACCGCGTCGTTCGCGCCGGCGCCGGTCGCGAAATCGGCTTCAACGGAACCGGCCGGAATGTTGAAGGTTTCGTTGTCGACGATGGCCACGGTGGCCTGAACGATGGCACCCAGCAATGCCCCGGCGGGCTGCGGATCGCTCAGCTCCAAGCCGAAGGTGCGCTCTCCATCTGCGGCGGTGTCGTCGAGCAAGCGAACGGTGAAGGTTTTGCTGAGTTCCCCGACCCCGAAATTCAACACGCCGGACGCTGCTTCATAGTCCTGGCCCAAGACCGCGGTGCCGTTCGTGATGGTCGCATACTTCACGCTCGCCAAGTCGGCGGAGCCACCGGTCCGAACGACCGTGACCGAGATCGAACCGCCTTTTTCATCGGCGAGATACTCCCCGGCATTGAAGGCGAAGGCCCCCAAGGCGTCATCATCGAGGATGGTGACGGTGGAGTTCGTGCGAACGCCCAGGGCCTCGGCGGGCGAGGGATTGAACAGGCGGATGCGCAGGCGCTCGCCGCCTTCCACCAGACCGTCGTTGGAAATCGGGACGGCAATGGTGCGCTCGGAGGAATCCAAATCGTTCCAAATCAGGGTTCCAGAAGTTTGAAGATAATCGAACGGGACGGCGGCCGTCTCGTCCACCGTGGTGTACTGGACTTGAATGACCCCGACGTTTCCACCGGTTCGGCGGACGGTGACCGTCGCCGTCTTGCCTTCGTCCACATTGTAATTGGTGGCCGAGAGCGACACGCGTCCCGGGGCGTAGTCGTTGTCGATAATGGTCAGAGTAGCAACCACGTTGGATTTGCCCAAAACGCCGCCGGGCGACGGATTGGCCAAGGCGAGCAAGACTGTTTCATCCTGCTCGACGCTGGCGTCGTCGCGAAGCCGCACGGTGAAGGTCTTGTTGGTTTGACCGCCGCTGAACTGCAACTGCCCCGAACCCGAGACGAAATCGACTCCGTCGGTTGCGGCATTGGCGCCGGTTCCCGGGCGGATGGAGTAACCGACCGAGGCCGGAATGCTGCTGTTGCCGGTGCGGGCGACATCGATGGTCACGGTGCCATCGTTTTCATTGAAATCGAACTCCCCCTTGCGGAATAGGAAGGTGCTGGGGGTGACATCGTTCTCGATAATGTTGGCGCGGGCCTGGATGTTCGTGCCGAAGGCCACACCGGTCGGAATGTACTGGCCCCCGAGCACCACCGTGCCGCCCGGCAGGCTGAGCTGGAGAACGAAATCTTCCGTGCCTTCGATAATCTCGTCGTCGGAAACCGTGACAGAGAACGGGAGGGGCGCGGTGCTGCCGGCGGCATTCCGGGAAGTCCAGGTGACCGCCTGAGTTTTCGCCGTGTAATCCTGCCCCGCGAGAGCGACGGAATCCAGGGTCGCCGCCAGCGCGGAGGCCTGGCCCAAACTGCCGTTGGTGCGCGTGAGCGAACCGACGAGGACCCCGCCATTTTCATCGGCGCCGAAGACGGCGCTCGCAAACTGGATGTTGCCCGGCCCGGGAGTTTGTCCGCCGACCAGGCGCGCCAGATTCGCGCGGGCCCGGAAGCCCGCCCGGTCACCCCCGCCACCGACGCGACGGAAGACACCGCCGACAATCACATCGGACTTCGGCTGCGACGAGTTGGTGCCTCGATCCACGGCGACCGAGGTGGCGAATCCCTGCGGGGCCAATCCGGCCTGCTGCGGGAACCCGGCAAATTCATTATAGGCCGGATCCATGAAACTCGTATCCACCGGCCCCCCGGGGAGAAGCCGAGTCACAAAAATGCGGCGCGTTTCGTTGATGGCGGTGAAGGCTCCGGCAACGAGGATGCGGTCATCCGGCTGTGTCGCCAGCGCGAAGACACTGTCGTTGGCTCCGGAGCCGATAGCGAAGGCCGTATCGAGCACGCCATTCGTCTGGAGCCTGGCCAATCCGGGGCTTTCGATGCTATTGAAGCTCTGGAACATGCCGCCGAGAATCAGGCGGCCGTTTCGCTGTTGCGCCATCGCGCGCACGGTGGAATCCGCGCCCAAGCCCGCGCCGGCGGCAAACGATTCGTCCACCACACCGTTGTCGTCGAACCTAGCCACGCCGCCGTGCGGCACGCCATCGATGTCCCGGAAATCGCCGCCGGCGAAGATGGCCAGATTGCGATCCGGCTGCACTTCGAAGTTAATCACCCAGTTCGTCGTGTCGTTGGTGGCCGCATTGATCAGGAAGCGGACGACCGATTGGGCGGCAAAGAAATCGAACTCGGCCCGGATGGCAATGTTGGTCGTAAACGTGGTGCCATCGGTATTCGTGATGGTCACTTCGTTGTTGGTCAACCCGGTGTTGAAGATCACTCCGGTGTCGTCGAAAACCTGCAAGGTGTTGGTTTGATTGCCGAAGTTATACAGGATGGAAATGTGGCCGCTCGGAGCGAGCGTTTGCAGAAACAGGTTGGTGGGGCCGGGTTCGACCTGAATGGAGCGGAAGGAGTTGGTAAACGAGGGCACCGGCTGAGCCACCAGCGCGTAAACCGTGGCATCCGCGCCCGTGCCGGGGTCGAAGACGAGATCGAGCGCACCCGTCTCGGTGAGGCGGGCGATGCGGTTCCGCGGAATGCCGTCGATCGCGGTGAAATCGCCGCCGATCAGCACGCCGCCGTCACGCTGCAAGGCCAGGGCGTAGACGGGGCCGTTCGCGCCGCTTCCCGGGTTGAACGATGCGTCCAGAGAACCGTCGGGATTCAACCGGGCGATGGAATTCCGCTGGAGCCCATTCACGGCGGTGAAGCCGCCGGCGATCAAGACCTTTCCGCGATTGACCGAGCCTGTATAGACCGCCACCGCCGTGACGAAATCGTTCGCGCCGCCGATCGGGTTGAAAGTCTCGTCCAGCGTGCCGTCGGCCTTCAAACGGGCGATGCGGTTGCGCTCGGTGGCGTTGTAGGCCACGAAGTCGCCGCCGATTACGGTGCGTCCGTCATGGGTGGTCGCGACCGAGTAGACCGTGCCGTTGGCTCCCGGATTCGGGTTCAAGGGCGGCGTCGTTCGCGAATCGTTGTCCGGGTTGTACGTCTGGTCGACGGAGCCGGCGGGTTGCGGATGGGTCTCACGACCGTTGAACAAAATTGTAACCGTGGACTTATTGATCGGCCCAAGGGCATATGGAAGCTCGACCGCCTCCGCTTCGCCTTCGCCTCCGGCGGTAGTGCCGCCATCCGCCGCCTGACCATCCAGATCTTCGTCGATGCCTCCGGTATTTCCGGAGGTGGTGCCGGACGTTGTCGGAACAGGGATGATGGCAGCAGCACGCAATCCACCGCCTGCGGTCGCGCCGCCTGTCGTAGCCGGTTCTTCGGCTTCCTGCACCAGAACGCCGCGGGCTTCGGTGAGAATAATGTGAAAGTCTTCGTTGAACTCGATCAGGGTATCGTTGGTCGTGACGATTTGGATCTCCTGGAATAAATCGTTCGCGCCGAATTCAAGCGTGCCGGCCTGGATCAAGAAGTCCTCGTCATCCGTCGCGTAGTCCGATCCGGCTCTCAGGGGAGTGCTGTCGTCGACGCGCACTTCGTAATCGACGGCAACATTCTGCGATTCTTCACCCGGCGGTTGCGCGAGGACCACGCGGACCGTGATCGTGTCCCCTTCCGGCAAGGTGTAGTACGTCCGATCGATGTTGAACTGCAGAAGCTTGTCGTTATCGACAATGCGCAGCTTCGCCGTCTTCCGGCCCCCAAGCACGGGAACGATCGACGGATCCTCGCCGTCTCCCGGGCGGGGGTTGACGAGAGACAAGTTGGCCTCGACGGCGGCGGCGCTGTTGGTCGTGGTGTTATCACGAAGCGCGATGGAGAAAACCAAGCTGGCCTGGAGGTTGCTAAAGACGAGGGTGTTGGTCGGCGACGGGGTGCTGGCCTCGTTATTCGTGGCGGTGCCGCGATCGAACACCAGATCGACGGCGAGCTTCCCCAGGACGTTGCTGCGCGTGATCGTGATCAATGCGGCGCCATCGGTCTCGCCCACGGTATAGGTGGCGGCCGAAAACTCGAAGCCACCGTACGGGGGACGGGCGGGCGAGGTCTGCGCGAGAGCCCCACCGGCGGTAACAAGGAGAAGAGCGCTCCAGAGGAGCCACCGGAGGCTCCGGGCGGCGGCATGAACCCCGCCCGAGTCCACCGAGAACGATCGCACAATTCGCATAACAGATGTTGAATCTCTCAATCCAAAGCACGCCTCATGCCGGTTCCGCAACGACGGCACTACAGCCAAAACTATTTTGGTGGTGTCGTTTTTAGGACGCCCACCGTATACGTGCCACTTGGCATTGTCTAAATGTTTCTTCCGCCCCGGTTAACCCGCCGACTGCGGCAAGCCGCTCACCACCCGGTTCAATTGTTGTTCGCAAAGATCGAGGCTCGACTCGTTCCAGATCACCCAGTCGGCCCGGTCCATTTTTCGGCTCATCGGCCACTGGGCGGCCACGCGTTGACGGATCTGAGCCTCGTTCCAGCCGCGCCGCGTCAGGCGCGCGCGCTGGGTGGATTCCGAACATCCCACACAAATAACTCCACTCAGGCGGCTCTCCGCCTCCGTTTCGAAAAGGAGCGGAATCATCACAAACGCCAGCGGCATCCCCTGCCGCCCCAAATCGGCCAAGCGCCCTTCCCAAGTCCGGCGAATCCGCGGATGGAGGATGGCCTCCAGTTCCCTCCGCTTGTCCGCTTGGGAAAAAACCACCTCCGCGAGCCGATCACGCCGCAAGGAACCATCCTGGTCGACGAAGTCGGCTCCGAATGACGCCCGGATGTCATTGAGAGCCGGCTCTCCCGGACGCACCAGATCGCGCGCGATGGCATCGGTATCGATGACCGGGATGCCACGCCGAGCGAGCAGTTCGGCGGTGGTGGATTTTCCTGCCCCGATTCCACCCGTCAATCCACACGTCATCATAACCGCCCGCCAAGGCCTAGTTGGGCCGCACCCGGTAAAAACGTTGAGTCGAACCGGAGGGATCGACGAAATGAGCCGTTCCGCCCTGGTCGGTCGTAACCGCCGTGAGCACTGTCCAGTTAATTAAATCCTTGGAAGCTTCGATCCGGTAAGACTGAACCGGTTCCCCGAAAATGGTGAGTTGTCCGGTCCCGGCCGCGACGGCAATCTCAACCTCGGCTTGCGCGACCGCGCCGGCCGGCAAGCTGATATTGTCGATAAACACCGCGTCCAATCCGAAGGAGAGCGCGGCATCCTTGACATAACGCCATTCCAACCGGCCTGGCCCCCCCGGCACCTGGAACCGATAGGTCGTCCAAGGCGTCTCGCCAGACCACGTCGCCAGCAAATCGGAACGAGAGTCGCTAATCACGTAGAACTCCAGCCGGTCGTAGTTCTGCTCGGTGCTGGTTCGAAGATCGAAACTGCCGATGCCCCCGCTCGGAAGCGTGGCGACGGACAGAATATTCGTGATGCGGTGCTGGGTGGGCTGGGCGGACGAACGGGCCGCAAACCGTCCGCCCCGGTCGGAAACGCCCAGGTCAGTAATCAGCCAGCCTTGATTGGTGTAGGACAACCGGGAAAAATCGCCTGATTCGAAGTCGTCCGCAAAATCCCTAGCCCCGAAAACGGCGACGAGATCGACAGCGGCGGTCACCAACAAATTGAACGGATTGTTGGTTGAAACCACCGCACCGGCGGCGGTCTCGAACCGTTGAAACTGGAAATAGGGATCGGCCGTGGCTAAAAGCGAAACGGTGGCATTCGCCGGATACAACCCCGATCGAGGAGTCACCGAGCCATTGCCGCGGCTTTCTACCGAAACCCGGAAAACGGGGGACGGATTGAAATTGTAGATCAAGCGGGCGTTGCCCGGAGTGGCGTCGAAGGAATCGACCGCGATCCGATAAGTCTGGCCCGCTTGCACGCCTACGATCAACTCGCTGTGGCGATCACCGGGAATATCGTCGTTCGACGCCAGTGTCGTCAATCGTGCCACATTCGTTCCCGCATACACCCCCAGCAACGTGTCGAGCGGCTGGCCTTCCGCCGTCAGCGAGCCCGCCGTGCTGAGAAACAAGACGCCGTCCTCGACCGGGGTGAACCGATACCATACCGAGCGCCCGCCTTCATTGCCCGCATGCGCCGGTTCGTTCGCTTCTTTGGTCGCCGCCGACGTGCTGACCACGACAATTCCGGCCTGGTTCGTTAACGGCAGAGCAAAGACAAACAAATCGTTGGGAGTGTTCGTGAACGACAGATAATACAAGTCAAGCGCCCGGCGCGCCGAAACGTTATCCGCCTTGTCGAAGCCGTATGCCTCAACAATGTTTCGGCCTGGCTGCAACAGCAACCCGGCTTCGTCGTACCAATCGGAACGCTGGCCGGTCACGGGAATGACCCGCTCGACAATATTCCCTCCGCCTGGTATGCGCACGAGCAATTGCACCTCCGCCACGCCGGAAGCGTTCGGGATCGGGTCGACAATGGTCCCCCCGAGATGGATGCGATCGCTGCTTAGCACGCTGCCGCTCAGCAGATTCGTGATCGTGAGCAACGGCGATTGCCGGTCGGGCTCCCCATCGATCTCGAACCGCGCGTTCAAAGTCGTGGCGTTCGAGGAAATCTGGGCGAATGCGATCTTGTAAGTGACATTCGATCGGGCAAAAAACTTCACCCACGGATCGGTTGTCCTTCCCAAAGCGTTCGTTCTGGAAGTGGCCGAAGCGATCTCGACGATATTCGACAGCGCCGTGTTCGTATAGACCGCGATAGCCACTGGATAAAGAGTGCCCGCGGCGTCCACGATCACATTCGCATCCCGCTCCAAAGACCAGGCATACCACACGGAACCCAAGGTGTTCGTCCCAGCATGACGCCGTTCGTCCGGCTCCAGCGTGCTGAAGGCCGCGTTCTGTTCGAAAGTTCCGCCCGCCGCCGGTACTTTCGTCGGATTGGCAAACCCATCGTTGCCCGGACGGACCACCACATTGTAGGAAAAGGTCTGGCTGAAATTCGTCTTCCCCGCCGCGGAAATCCGCAAATCGAACGTCACGACTCCCGGCGTTGCCGGCACGTCGAACAAGGCCGTGTAGGTTCCATCTTCGGCGGTTTGGTCCGGGCTTTGGCCGTTATTCGAAAACGTGAGCGTAGCGCCGTTGACCGTGGCCACGACCGCCGCGTTCGTTACCGCCACGCCGTCGCTCACATCCACATAGATCGGAACATCTTGCGTCCCAGCCGTAATTTGAGTGTCCGGCGCAGGCGTCACCGCGACCTCCAACACGCCATCGATCCCGCGCGTCAGCGCCCGGAAGGCATTCAACCGCCCACCAGTGATCGTGCGCCCCTCCAGGCTCGGAAGCTTGACTACGCCGTTGGTAATCCTGGACTTGATATCCAGGTAACTGGCCGCCGGCACGTAAGCCGCCACCAACGCGGCCACGCCCGCGACATGCGGCGAGGCCATGCTAGTCCCTTGAAAGGTGTCGTAGGCATTGTCAGCCGTCGAAACCGAGGAGAAAATATCAACGCCCGGTGCGCCCAAATGGACGGTCGTCCGGCCGTAATTCGAAAAATCCGCCAAACGATCGATGCGGTCCACCGCCGCCACTGAAATAATGCTGTCGATATCGTAGGAAGCGGGATAAGCGCGGATCAAATCGTTGTTGTTCGATTCGTTGCCCGCCGCCGCCACGAATAGGATACCGGCATTCCTCGACGCCAAAATCGTGTCGAACAACGCCTGCGAATACCCGCCACCACCCCAACTGTTATTCAGAATTCGCACGTTGTGCCGGATGGCAAAATTGATGCAATCGATGGCTCCGGACGTCGGGCCATTTCCCTGAGCCCCCAAAAACTTCAACGCCATCAACCGAACCTGCCACGCGACGCCGACATGCGGATTTCCATCGTTGGCCGCCGCGCCGATCGTGCCGGCAACGTGCGTGCCGTGATCGTTGTCGTCGTTCGGATCCCCGTCATTATTGAATGCATCGATCCCGTAGACGTTGTCGACATATCCGTCGTTATCGTCGTCCGTGTTGTTATTCGGAATCTCTCCTGGATTCGTCCACATCTGCGCGGCCAGATCCTGATGCGTGTAGCGAACGCCGCTGTCGATCACACCCACCAGCACCGAGGCCGAGCCCGTCGTGAGGTCCCACGAGTTGGTCGCCGAGATATCGGCCCCCGTGACGCCGCCGTTCTGGCCAAAATTCTGCAATCCCCACAACCGTCCATCGACAAACGCCGCATCCGTGGGAGCGGCGTAGGTATGCACTTGATAGTCCGGCTCGACATAGTCATAGGCACCGGTGGCCTTCAACTCCGCGATCCAAGCCTCCAGAGTCACTCGTTCCTGTTCCTCAGTCAAAGCCCGCAGGTCGCCCCGGCGTTCGCGCTGGAGCACCACCAAGCCGGGGACATTCTCAATCACCTTCTGAACGGTTCCGCCCGGCACGTTTAACGCGCGCAAGCCCTGCGCCGACAATTCGCCCCGCTTCGCCTTCGCCAGCACCGTCCCGGTGTAGGCAGGAAAGCCGTTAATCGTGACTGTCTCGGCGGCACGGCCCGCGAGCGGCAGCAACCAAAGCGCCAAGCCGAGACAGCAGCTAAATTTCCTCTTCAACATATGATGCACGGTCAAGCAACGCGCGAATGATTACTGCGCCAGGCGCACCCGGAAAAATCGTTGTTTGTTCCCGGCGTTGATTGGATCGGAGATGTGGATCACGCCTCCCGCCGAACTGGCGCGAAGCCCTCCCGGCAAGGGCTTCCAGACCGGATTATTCAAATCCTCCGCATACTCCACGACATACTGAACGCTCGCCTTCGCCGCGAAGGCGAAGGACATCCCGCCCGAGCCGGAGAGCGACGCGGCCTGGAGGGTCAGCGTGGTATCGATCACCAAGGGATACGCGTCGAAATAGTTGGGAATTCCGTCGCCGTCGCTGTCCATGATGCGGCTTTCGCGCAAGGCCCGGTTCATGCGTCCGCCGGGCTGTCCATCTCCGGCGAGGATGTCCACGCCGCTGCGCGGGCCAGCGAATTCCGGCACCCACACAAGCTGGCCGTCGCCAAGCGTCAAACCATTAAGCGTTTCCGCCGTGAAATTGGAGTTCTCCGATTGAACATCGCCGTAATAAATGTTCAGGCCGCTGAGCGCGATGCCGTTCGTAAGCTTTTCCCAACTTGAGGCCTGATCCCCGCCGATGACAAGCACGTCGACATACAGCGCGCTGCCGGGGACCCCTGGCGAGAAGCGAAATTCGCTGAACACTTCACCCGCCAAGCTCAGTTCGCCCAAGGCGATATTATTTTCGAAGCCAGCCGCCGTGGCGCCGCGGTCCACCGCGGACCATGAATGCTCCACGATCCCAAACTCCGCTGCGCTAGACCGGACGTGGGTGCCGAGCAGGTCACCCTGAGGCCGCGAGCCGTCCATGTGGATGCCATCGGCGACCTCCAGGAAATTCGCGCCTTCCGGGCCGGAATCGGTGAGGGTATCCACGACATTCAGATACAGGCCGCCGCCGGCCGCACTGCCGAAACGGTTCATCTTCAACACCGATCCCGTGAGTACGACATCCCCAGCGGTCGCAAAATTGCCGCCCTCCAATTTGGCCACGGTCGCATCCACATTGATGGAGCCGATCGACGGAGACGCAACATCCAGGAACGCCACGGTGCCCTGGCAAATATTGGTAATGGGCTGCCGGAAAAACTGGGTGGAGACCAAGCTGCCGCTATTCTCGAAATAATCGGCGTAAATTTGGTGGCCGAAGCCGAACATCCTCCCCCGATTGACGAACGACGCATATCGACCGCCATCGCTCCGGCGGTATTCGCCCAAATCGGTCAGTTGCACAAAGCCGTTATTGGTCAGATTCACCAAGCGCAAAAAATTCGTGGGGGACCAGCTCAGTCCCTGGCCGAGCGTCAACCGGTCGTTGATCGTGAGGCTGGGGGCATCGACGATCATGCGGTCGGAAACGGTCATGGCGTCGTTCAGAACCACCTGGCCGTCGCCCGGCGCGCGCAAAATCATTTCGTGCGCGATCACGTCCTGCACCGTCCGCATCTCCGAGGCATCCACGACGAGCAGGCTGAAATGCACTTCCACCGTGCCCACGTTCGTGTCGGGACTCGCCACCAAGTTCGTCCAGGACATCGAAAACGCGCTTAAGCCCCCGCGGAAGCGCTGGACATTTTCCCGCACCAGATTCTCGACCGTGAGCTTGGCCTGGCCACCGGCCGCCGGGGGCACCGACGAGAGGTCATACTTGATATTCGCCACATCGATGATGGCGTTCCGCGCATCCACCAAGTTAGTGGCCTTGATCGAGACCGATCCCTCGCCCCGAATCCGCACGCGATTCAGGTTCAATTCATCGGCACGAACCTCGATGCGTCCCGGCAGATTGGCCACGCTCAAATCCGCGGCGGCAGGCAGGCGGGCCGTCGTATTCTCGACCTGCGCCGAATAGGCCGCGTACAAGTTGGTCACGATCCGGTTCGAAAAGGCCGGATGGTCGAACATGTCGACCGTAAAGACGTCGTTGGAGGTGCTCCCGGCAATGTAGGCGGGAGGGGCGCTCCGGCTCAAAATAAAGGAAGAAGGACGGAACGTGCCCGCCAAGAGATTTTGCGACAAACCATAATTGGTGGCCGAGGTCAGTTGATCGATAAAATACAGAGTATTCGTGAACGGTCTGAGCGTGATCAGGTTGGTCGCCAGCGACCGCAGCTCCAGCACCGGGCTCAGATAGTCGTTCACCGCCGGAGCGAAGTCCGGGAAGGTTTGATCGATAAAACGGACATCGGCCTGGATATTGGTGTCCGAAGTCTGCAACGCCACCGCTTGCACGGTCACGTTGGTGGCGCTGATCACCCGCGTGAGCACCCAGGTCGCCGCATTCGTCAAGAGCAGGCCGTCGATGCATCGAAATGTCGAATTGGTCGTGCGAAAGAAGGGTGTGCTGATGATCGTGGGGTTAACATTCAAGACGATGTTGGCCACGGCCATGTTGGTGATGTTGTCCGTGCCCCAGGACAGGTCGTAGAGGCCCGCGTCCGGAATGAAATTGGTGCTCGTCAGCGCAAATCCGCCGAAAAATCCGAACGAGTCGGCCGTCCCGATCGGATCGACGATCAACGTGCCGCCGGACAAATCCACGGTATCGCCGGTCAGCCGGATCAGGCCGGAGGCGCCCACGCGGATATTACCGTTATTGACAATGTTGCTGGCGTTGACCAGGACGTAGGACGAAGGAGAACCTAAACCCACGAAGGTTCCGTCATCCACCGCCAGGAATCCGACCCCATCCGAAGCCGCAATATTCGCGTTCCGGGCATTGACAAAGCGGCTGGCCGGGCCGCGCCCGCCACTGGAAGAAACCAGCTCGAAACGGAATCCCACCGAACCGAACATCAAGTTCGAATTCAGGAAATTGGTCGTATTCTGCGAATCCCAGGGCACATCGGTCGTCTGGACGTAAAAGGCCCCGTTGTTGACGAAACTGCGGGCGTCGACCTGGGCGTTGGTCACCGAGGACCAATTGATATACTCGTCCAGCGCGGCGAAGGAGGACGGGCCAGCCCCGCAGCACAGGATCAAGAAGAACTTTACGAGTCGCGACATAGCTAATTCTGCGGCTGGGCGGTGGAATTCAAAGCGCGCTGCTCGATCTGTTCGAGCGTCAAATCGCGGGGATAAGCGACCGGCGGATTCGTCGACCCATCGAACGAACCCCACAAGAACGGCAACGCGGTCAACAAACCCTGGAAAGTTGCTTCCGTGACCCGGCCGGGCGCCCGGTTGAAATAAGTGGGGCCGAGATTGTTAAAACTGATGGTCACGGCGGCTCCCAACGTCCCTGAGAGCGCCCCGGCAACACCCGAGGCGGTGTAGGTCGGGGTGCTGCGGCCCGCCCGAATCGGCGCGATGCCGTTGTTCACGATTCCCAGATCAGACGCCGAGAACAGGAAATTGGGCACGGTTTGCACCTCCTCGAACAAATTGGTGGTCAGCAAGCCATTCAGATAATAGGCCGCTTCGAACCGGTTGGTGTATCCGGTCGGCTGTCCTTGCGGCGTGCCATCGCCGAATTTCGCAAAACGGAGTTTATCGACTCCCGGGCGCAACGCTGCCGTCAAGGTCAGGTTCGAAAGCACCACTGGATAGGCGATGTAGCTGACATTGGTGAAGAGGCGATATTCCACCTGGCCCGCCGTGCGCTGCACGCCCCCGGCCACGACGTTGGTCAGATACACGATGTTCGTGGTCTGATAAACATTGGTCGTAGAAAAGCCCGTCAGCACATATCTGCCGACATTCGGCGGGAGAATGAACACGCCACCGCTTGGCACCATTTCGACGAAAGTCTCGACATTCGTCCGAAACACCGGATTAAACGGATCGCTCCACGGTTCCCGCTGCAACCCGAACGTTTCCCGCCGCACGGTGGTGGTGGGGCTGAAATAATTCGTGATGATGTTCGTGAACGCGTAGTGATATAAAATCTGCGGCTGAGTGGTAAAGTTCGTCCGCAACTCGAGCTGCACCGTGAACGGATCGGACCAGGGGCCTTGGGACACATTGGTCAAGTAAATGCTTTCGACCACTTGCCGGTTGGTAAAGGTAAAATTCGTGCTCAGAATTTGCAGATTGGGGTAGAGCGCCTGAATCGTCGACGGAGGACTGGTGAGCGTGAGGCTGCTAAAAGCGTTCAAATCCTCGTTCGTGACGATGATGAAATTGTTCACGTCCGGCACGTAAATCTGGGTATTGGCCGTGAACTGCTCCCGATTCACGTTCTCCTTCACGTAAAGGTAGCGCAGGCCACCGATGTCGTCCCGTGTCAACGTTGTGAAAAACTGGCCGGCACTCAGGCCGAGGCCGTACGGCCCGCCGCCGCCGACTCCCGCCACCGAGTTGAACGAGAAATCCGAGGGATCGACCGTGAATTCGATCGCATCCTCGAAGGCCACCGGCACCGTGAAATTCAAAACTTGATAGGTATAGCGCGTCCCGTTCACGTATAGCGAGGGGTTGGCCGTCCGGCCGGGGTCGAAATTCCGGTTGATGACCAAGTAATTGGTGTTCGGCGGGGTCGCCGTGTCCAAGTTGCGCGCCCGCAGCGTCCAAACCCAGCGTTCCGGATTGGCCAGGCCCAATTCCTCGATAATCAAGCCCATGGCCACGGACTTGAGGTCCAGCAAGCCGTTCGCGCGCGCCCGGAGATTCTCCCGCCGGGCGTCGCGCCAAGTCGTTTGCGCCCCGGTGGAGGCGTCGAACAAAGGAAATTCCGTCAAATCCGCGCTCAGGGTTGAGAAAGCAGGCAACGCGTTGAAGATCGCCATGGCTTCGTCGATGGCCCGCACGCCGTTCGTTCCGAAATAGGCCAAAAATTCGTCATCGAACCCGTAAGTGAGCACGGAATTGCTCCAGCGGTACTCCTCCCCCAAGTTCTGGGACGTGCCGACGTCGGCGAATTCGGTCATGTTATGGCCCAAGGCCGTCACCTGCCAAGCGGCCGGCGGGCCGAGCAATGAAAAGCCCTGCGTGCGCGCGACGAAGCAGGCGCACGCCGCCACCAGCATTAAATTTCTCAAGATGCGCGGCATATTTCTAACGTAAACGAATCAGTCGGTACCAGCGGATTTCGGCAGGGCCCGCGACCGGGATCGCGTCCGCGGCCGAGGGGGCAAAGCGCGGGGTGCCCAGGTTTTGCCAGACGGCGAAATCGACCGTCGTCTGGAGCTGGTAAACATTGCCGGGCTCGGTGTTCCATTCCAAGTAAGGCCCATTGTCGCGCAAACTGATGGCCAGGCGCAAAACGCTCGCCGCGCTCGAGGGATCGGTGCCGGCCAGGAACTCGGCCCGATTCGATGCGCCATCCCCATCCGAATCGGCTCCCGCCGCCGGCCAATTCGCCGGCTTGCCCCAATTAGCCGTCTGCCATTCGTCGGGCAGCCCATCTCCGTTGTTATCCGCTCCCCACGTCGTCCCGGCCGTCGCCTCCGACCGCGGAGACACCCGGCCATCGTTCAGCCGATACGCGAGCTGAAAACTGTGCGAACTGCCTGCGGCCCACGCCGGATTCGTCGCCACAAAAAACCCTCCAGCCGCCGCGTGAGCCACCTCGCTGCCATCGACGTAGACCAGATACGTGTCCAGCGCGTCCGATTCGATCGATGACCAGCCCACCCCCAAGCTCGTCTGGCTGAGCGGCGAAACCATTGGCGCGTTCGGTGCTGGAAGCGCGCTCGCGGAACTGACTTGAAACCGTTGCCCAAAAATATCGAAACTGGCCTCCCCGCCGATAAATCCAGCCCATACCCCCACGAATTCCCGTTCTCCCAGAGCCGCTACGACCGGATGAATCTGCTTGCTCACCGTTGTCGTGTTGACCCGCATTTCCCCTCCATCGAACCCGCTCGGGAAGATCAGCGCCCGGCCATACGCCCCTTCGTCATACCCATCCTGACCCAAGCTGGTCCACACCGCGAATTGCTTCTCCCCGAGCGAGGCCAGCCGCGGAACATATTGATCGCCCTTTGACAACTCATTCACCCGCTGCACATCGGACAAAGGGCTGCCCGCCGGATCGAAGCTGCGGGTCATGATATCCCAACCATCCGCGCCTGGAATCAATTTCCGCTGGCTCCAAGCCACGCGATAGCCCTGGCTTGAAACGCCCGCCACTTCCGGATTTGCCACGATCAAGCCCCGCTCGCTGGCCTGCCGCACGGCCCCGGCCGCGCCATTCGCGGCATAAATGCGAGTATGCACCGCGAACATGTTATTCGCATGGCTCGTTTCTTCCTCGATCGTCCCGCTGGAATCTTCCGAAATCCACGCCACTACAAAACCACCGGTGCCTAATCCCGCGACCGAGGGATTTCGCTGATTCCACGGCGTGAACTGATTGACTTGAAATTCCGCGCCTGCTTTCGCGCCCGCGGCGGAGAAGCGCTGCCCGAAGACGCCCTGCATATCGCCGTCCCGTTCCCACGCCGCCCAAATCACCACGAATCCGCCGTCCGCCAAAGCGGCAATCGACGGGTTTTGCTGCGAACCGCTTTCGTCCGAACTCACGCGGACATCCGCCCCATAGAAGATGCCGGCGGCATTGGCGAACCGCGCAAAGACACGCAGCCCGGCGGGGGTGGAACCTTGCCAGACGAAGGCGGCATTACCGCCCGGCTGAACGGCCACTCTGGGACGGCGCTGATCTCCCGTGCCCTGGCTGTTCACTTGAAAGGTGTTCGGAGCCGAAGCCAGGTTGGCGAAGAACCGCCGCGCCCGGATGCCCGAACCGCTGCCATCCACGAGCGAATCCTCGGCAACGAGATATCCGCCGGAATCGCTCAAGGCGAGATCGGGATTCGACTGGTCGCCCGGCAGGGTTCCGAGGATTCCCAGTTCAGAACCGTTCCTCGCCAGATCGGCGGAGGCGGTTCCCCAGGAAAGCAGGCCGCACAAGGCGGCTCCCGCCGCCGTCCGACCGCATTTCCGTTTTAGCATCAAAATCATACCGCTCCGATTCGTTGGGCCACTGGGCGGCGCACGTTCATAGGGTGGCCTGTGTCCTCGTTCATCTGGTCAGCATTCTCCCTGCCACTCATCGAGTTGGTTACTGGGCCACAGACTTCTGCTCGGGGATCCGGTTCGGATCGTACGGCAGATTGTCCGGCGTATGGACGCGGTTGCCGGCGGGATCGATAATCGTCGGCGTGAGAAAGATCACCAAGTTCTTCTTGATGCTCTGGGTGGATTCGCTGCGGAACAAACGGCCGAGCAACGGAATGTCGCCCAGCATGGGAACCTTTTGCCGATTCTTCGTCACGTTCTCCGCGATCAAACCGCCCAGCACGATCGTTTGCCCATCCCAAACGATGGCGGTCGTGGCGACTTGGCGGGTGCGAAAGCGGGGCAGCGGCGTCGGCTGGACCGGTTGATTCGGCACGACCGTCTGGAACTGCCGGGCCACGTCCGTGTCGTACCCGAGAAACTCGGTCAGGGTGGGCACGACATTAAGCTGCACGGTGTAGCCATCCGCCGAGACGAATGGAATCACATCCAGAACCACGCCGAACGGCAACGGCACGGGAATCGGCTGCTGCGTCGGAATCACCTGCGGCTGCTGCACGACCTGTGCCTCCAACCGCCATGTTGCCAACGCCCCAACGGCCAAGACAAACGCTAAGAACTTCGTTCTCATTTCCAAAATCGCTAAAATGTTTACTGGCCGACGAATCCGCCCGCACCCCCGGTGACCACTCCGCCCCCGCCGCCGCCGGCTCCACCCACTCCGCCTGCTCCGCCACCAAGGCCCTGTACTCCAATCCCGATGATAATCGTTTGTGTGTCTTGCACCGCGATGCGCGCCTGGCGGCCGCTCACGGTGGTGACTTTAGGCGCGGAGACTAAATCCACCCCTTCGCGTTGCTCCAGCGCGCGCACCACTAGGCGGAACTGCGGATCCGTCAGAATGCCCGTCAGGGATCCGATCGCCGGCAGGCCGGGATTCTGGCTCAATCCGCTGGTGATCAAACCGTCCGTATCCCGCTGGAGTTGCGCCGGGTTCGGAAACACCCCCGCGGGGTTGGCCGAACCGACGCCTCCGGGAGTTCCCGCGAACGACGGCGCCGTGCCTCCCTGTGCGCCGATCTTGCCATCGCCCATCAGAAAATTCCCGAGATACCAATCGAAGCCCAGCCCCTTGTTATCGGTCTGCCCGATCTCGGCAAACTTGGTTTCGATCGTCACCTGCGGCGGGGTGATATTCAACGCGTGCAAGGCATGTTCCACGATGTCCAAATCCCTCAACGTCGCGCGGACAAACAGCACGCCCGTCCGATCATTAAAGAAAATCGCCTTTTGCGGCGGCACTGGCTGCCCGCCAAGCCCGGCCCCGCCGGCTCCTCCAAACTGGGCACCCTGGTTCGTTTGAAAATCCAGACCGGCCGCCACGAAGAACTGGCGCACCGAATCCTGGATCGAAAACATCGCGTTGGTGATGGTCACACCCAGGATGCCTCCGCCACCGGTTTGTCCGCCGCCACCGCCACCGC
>CAYZKY010000018.1:0-54193 GCA_964478815.1 uncultured Verrucomicrobiota bacterium | reverse complement strand
TGAAACAGGTTCTCGGGCGTCATTGCCCAGAGCGTATCGGCCTATTCCACTGAAACCAGCGAGGAACCCAGGAAGTCTACATTTCCATCGCCCGCCCGCCGACCCGTCCTCCTTGCTCAAAAAAATAGGGGGGGCGCAAAATCGGTTCGATGCCACTCCCCGGCAGCCGCACTTCCCCTGCCCCCACAAATGGCCGCGCCCTAGTGTAGTGTCTCCCAAATGGCTGGTGTTTTGTTGTGTCGAAGCGCTCGAACATTTTTTTCGCCGAGTGCATCCGATGAAGAACAGGCATGACGCGACACAACCCTCCGGGCCGCAGGTCTTTTGGCCTCCCGCGTTGTTGCTCGCTCGTCACGTATCTATTAAAGATATGCTCCTCGTTCGCGCCTAGCGGGAGGCCAAAATCCCTTGCGGCAAAACACCAGCCATTTGAGAGACACTACACTAGCCCGCTGGGTTGTCGCAAAAAAACTCGATTTCGAAAGCGAGGGAGGCGACAGTAGGCGGCGTCGATCGACTGGATGAAAGCAAAGATTATCGTCACACCGAAAAAAGCCGTCTTGGACCCGCAAGGCAAGACCGTGCAGAACGCCCTCGAGCACATGGGTTACCGGGGCGTCCAAGCGGTGCATGTGGGGAAATATCTGGAAATCGAGCTGGCCGGGGGCGACACCGAGGCGGCGCGCAGCCAGATCGACGAAGCGTGCCGGCGGTTCCTGACCAACCCGGTGATCGAGGATTACCGGCTCGAACTGGAGAAATAGGCGCGCCATGAATTTTGCCGTTTTGCAATTTCCGGCGTCGAATTGCGACCAGGATGCGGTTCACGCCATCGCACAGTTTGGGCACCAGGCCCGCTTGCTCTGGCACAAGGAGACCTCCCTGGGGGGAGCGGACGCGGTGATCGTGCCGGGGGGCTTCAGCTATGGGGATTACCTGCGCACCGGCGCCATCGCGCGGTTCAGTCCGGTGATGCAAGCGGTGCGGCGGTTCGCGGAGGCCGGCGGCCTGGTGCTGGGGATCTGCAACGGATTCCAGATTCTCTGCGAGGCGGGATTGCTGCCCGGCGCGTTGATTCGGAACCGGTCGCTGCAGTTTCGCTGCGAGCACGTTTTCTTGAAGACGCTGCGGCGGGACACCGCCTTCACTTCGGCGATTCCCGAAGGCGCGTTGCTGCGCCTTCCGATCGCGCATGGCGAAGGCTGCTACTACGCCGACGAGCCCACCCTGGCCCAGTTGCGCGAGCGCGGCCAGATTTTGTGGCAATACTGCGACGAGCACGGGCAGCCGACCGAGGCCTCGAATCCGAACGGCTCGCTCTCGAACATCGCCGGCCTTTGCAACGAACGCCGCAACGTGGCGGGGTTAATGCCGCACCCGGAACGGGCCTGCGACGCCTTGCTCGGTTCCACGGACGGCCAATGGATCTTCCGCAGCGTGCTCGCGGCCCTGGAAAGGGGCGGTTTGCCGAAGGCGGCGTGAGGAAGCTGCGCCGGCCGCACGCGGCCGCGCGTCGGCTTCGCGCAGTCAAGGGGAACAGCGTCGAAAAAAATGCGCTTGGATGGTCGTTGACACCCCGGAGATCGGTCCATAGAGTTTGGCAAAAATCTAGCTGTAAGAAGATCGCATGCTACTGAGGATTGCATTGGGATTGGCCATCTTGGCTGGACTGGCGGCGTTATACGTCACTCATGTCCAGGTGGGCGGGAAAATCACGGAATTGAACACGACCCTGACGGATACGCAGGGCCAGCTCGCCCAGACACAACAGGACAAGGCCAAGGCCGATGCCGACCTGAAAGTGACGCGGGCGCAGCTCGATACGTCCAATCAGGCGTATTCGCAGGCCACGAACGATCTGGCGCAGGCGTTTGCCAAGGTGGCCGAACAGCAGGAGCGCGCCGACAAGGCCAGCGCCAATCTGCTGGACGTGACCGGCCAGCGGAACGAAGCGCAGCAGGAGCTTTCGCAATGGCGCGTCTTCGGGATGAGCGTCGAGCAAATTCGCAATCAACTGGCGCGCCTGCGCGACGCCGAGCGGGCTCGCGACACGTTCGCCACCGACAATCAGGTTTTGGCCAAGAAACTGGATAAAACGCTCCGCGATCTGGCCAAGTATACCGGCGACGAAATTGCCGAGATTGAACTGCCGGCGGGAACCAAAGGAAGCATCGTGGCGGTGGACCCGAAATTCGATTTCGTGGTGCTGGACATCGGCGGCAACCAGGGCTTGGTGGAAGACGCCAAGATGCTGGTGAATCGCGACGGGAAGCTGATCGGCAAGGTCCGGATCACCCAAGTGGAAGCCTCGCGCGCCATTGCCAACGTCATGCCCGAGTGGAAGCAGGACGAGATCATGGAAGGCGACCAAGTGATTTTCTGATCGTGAAACGAAAGTCCGCTCAAATTCTCTCCCTGCTTCTCCTGGCCGGGGCTGGTCTGCTCCTAGGCTGCGCCTCGACCGAGAACGACAATCTTTCCGAACGGCCCTGGAATACTCCCAAAAGCTGGGAGCACGGCCTCCCCACCGGGATGAGCCAGCCGCGGTACTAACTCCTCATTCCTTCTTTGAGGACCAACAGATTCCGCCTGGTTGCGGAACCGCATCGGTGGTCTTGTCCCGCTGAAGAACCCAGACGAGACCGGCCTGCGGTTTTTCCCCCTCATCCGCTCCCAGCCAATTCGATGGGTTGAGCGGCATCGAGATTCCGATTCGTTCATCCTTCCTTTGCCGTGGCGGCCCGCGGCCTCCCTCCCCCATCCGCTGCCCGAGAGTTGCCGACCCATATTCCACGCGGCCAGGCCGACCTGCCTTCCTGCCCTTAGTTTGGTGAAACCTCCGGGAATGAATCGTTAAATATCAACGAAATGAACGAGATATTCGGACGGCGGCAGGACGCTGCGGCGAAGGCTGCCCAGCCCTGCCGAAGGACGCCCGAAACTCGCGTAAACAATTAACCGTGAATAACTTATGAAGTGCAATTGCTTCTCAGCATTTCAACGCCGCCAGTGGCTGTGGCTGGCTTTGGCGCTGGGCCTGCCTGCGGCAGACGCAGCCAACGTAACTATCCAAAAGGACACCGACATCGCTCTGCGGCTGACCTGGTTGATCAGTCCGATCGATGTCGGCTTCACGGATCCTCCCCCAACGTTCGACATTCCCGTCCTCAACAATTGGGAGATTCTGGAGGCCAATTACAGCTATCATGCTGGCGGCACTCCTAGCGACGTAAAAATTCGTGTCCGCCACACCACAGCTCCCCATGCGGATGAAGAAGGCCACGGGCCGACGATAACCCTCGGGTTCAGTTTTCCGTACGTCTTAACTCCGCCTGGTGGCATCGGAGGATTCACCACCGGGGAGGGCCACCATGAACACAATACCTATCCAACGCTGGGTCACCCGGACAAGTACATCCTGGCGTGGGGCTATTCAAACCTGACAGGCCCCCCGCTGGGCGGCGCGCTCACGGTGATCCTCGACGGGAAGCATGTTCCAGATTCGCTGGGCGGGGTCTTCGGGCATGCGGCCCTGCTGGGGATGCTGGCGCTGGGGACGGTCTGCGCCCGGCGAGCCGCGTGAATGGCGCACAGCCCTGGAAGGCAACCGCCACCGGTCCATTCGAGGCCGGTGGCGGGTTTATTGTTCGTCAGGCGAGGAGCGCTTGGACGACCTGGCCGTGGACGTCGGTGAGGCGGTAATCGCGGCCGGCGTGGTGAAACGTGAGCTTTTCGTGATCGAATCCGAGGCAGTGCAGGATCGTGGCCTGGAGATCGTGAATGTGAACAGGATTCTCAACGACATGAAAACCGAGATCGTCGGTCGCGCCGTAACTGAACCCGGCCTTGATGCCGCCGCCCGCCATCCAAATAGTGTAGGCTTGGGGGTGATGATCGCGTCCGAGGGTTCGGCCGAGAGCGGGATTGGCTTCGACCATGGGGGTGCGGCCGAACTCCCCGCCCCAAATAACCAGAGTCTCGTCGAGTAGCCCGAGGCGTTTCAAATCCATCACCAGGGCCGCGCTGGCGCGGTCGGTGGCGGCGGTATTGGTGCGGACATTGCCGGCGACGTCGCTGTGGGCGTCCCAGCCTTCGTGATAGATGTTCACGAAGCGCACGCCGCGTTCGATCATGCGGCGGGCGAGCAGACAGGCGCGGGCGAACGAAGGTTTGTCCGGATCGCAACCGTAAAGATCGAGAGTGGCCTTGCTCTCGCTCTTGAGATCCATCAGTTCGGGGGCGGACGTCTGCAGCCGGAAGGCCATTTCATAGGAGGCTACGCGCGTCGCGATTTCTGGATCGCCTCCCTCAGCCAGCCGACGCCGGTTCAATGTTGAGACAAGCCCAAGCGTATCGCTCTGCAACCGGGCATCCACGCCCGCGGGGCTGTTCACATTAAGAATCGGCGGGCCCTGATTGCGGAACCGCACCCCGGTGTAAACCGTGGGGAGAAATCCGCTCGACCAGAGCGTGGAACCGCCGCTCAGCCCGCTGCCGGTGCTCATCACCACAAAAGCCGGGAGATTCTGCGTTTCCGCGCCAAGGCCGTAGAGCGCCCAGGAGCCAAGGCTCGGGCGGCCCGGCTGGGAAAAACCCGTGTTAAAGAAGATCTGCGCGGGCGCGTGGTTAAACTGATCCGTCCGAACGGAACGCACGAGGCAAATGTCGTCCACGATCTTCGCCAGATGCGGGAGCATCTCGGACAATTCGGCGCCGGACTGGCCGTGCCGGGCGAATTTGAAGCGGGGGCCGAGCACGGCCGCATCGGGGCGAATGAACGCGTAACGCTGGCCGCCAATGACCGAGGGAGGCAGCGGTTTGCCCTCCAGCTTGGCCAGCTCGGGTTTGTGGTCGAAAAGCTCGAGCTGGCTGGGCGCGCCCGCCATGAAGAGATGAATGACGCGCTTGGCCTTGCCGGGGAAATGCGGCTGCCGGGGCTCCAGGGGGTTCGCCGCCGCGGCTGCGGCGCGCGTCTGGCGTCCGAGGAGGGCATCCGTTAGCAAACCGGCCAGGGCCATCTTGCCCAAGCCGACGCCGCACTCGCGCAGAAAATGGCGGCGGGCGATTTCGGGACCGGGTCTAAAGGGCGTGTTCATCGTTCAGCTCTTGGTGATGGTTTCGTCCAGATTCAGAATCGCCCGCACCAGCGCGGTCCAGGCTGCGCATTCGAGGGGATCGCCCGGCCCTTCGCCCGCAAGCTGGGAGGCATCCAGCTCCTTCGCAGCCAGCCGGGCCCGTTGCGTTTTCAGGAAATCGGCGAGCAACGCGGTCTCCTCGGGAATGGGAGGCCGCGTCAGGCAGCGGCGGAACGCGTCGCGAATTCGATCTTCGACAGGCGCCTGGCTTCCGGCCAGGGCACGGCCCAAGGCCTGAGAAGCTTCCAGAAATAACACATCGTTCAGAAGCGTCAGGGCTTGCAGCGGAGTGTTCGAAACATCGCGGCGGGCGACGCACGATTCGCCAGTCGGCGCATCGAATGTGTTGAACATCGCGAACGGCGCGGTCCGCTTCATGTAGGTGTAAATGCTGCGGCGGTAACGGTCTTCACCGGCGCTGGTCGGCCAATTGGCTCCGCCGTAGGCGACATCCATCACTCCCGCCGGTTGCGGCGGATAAACGCTCGGCCCGCCCATTTTTTCGGAGAGCAGGCCGGTGGCTCGCAAAGCGGCATCCCGGATCACTTCGGCTTCCAGCCGGCCGCGCGGGCCGCGCGCGAGCAGCCGGTTCTCGGGATCGCGCGCATCGATTTCCGACCGCGAGCGGGAGGATTGCCGGTAGGTCGCGCTCATTACCATCCATTTGTGCAGCGTCTTCTGCGACCAGCCTTTTCGCATGAACTCGACGGCCAGCCAATCAAGCAACTCGGGATGGGACGGAGCCTCGCCCTGGAAACCGAAATCCTCGGTCGTTCGCACTAAACCGCGCCCGAAAAGTGCCTGCCACTGGCGGTTGACCGTCACGCGCGCGGTCAGCGGATTGTTGGTGGAAACCAGCCAGCGCGCGAAGCCGAGGCGGTTGCGGGGGAGATCGGGCTGCCAGGGAGCGACGGCGGTCAGCACGCCGGGCCCAACCGATTCCAGGGGCTGCAAAAATTCGCCGCGTTTGTGGACAAACGTCGGGCGCGGATTCTCGGGAGGGCGCTCGCGCAGGACCAGCGTGGTGGGATGGACGGGGGGCTTGCGGATGCGTTCGATCTCCTTGCGCGCTTCGGCCAGTTTCGGAGTGCTGAGCAGGAACTGCTCGAGCAGCTTTTGGCGCTGAACCTTCGTGAGCTGAGCATCCGGCAGCAGCAGCAATTGTCCGACCTCGTCGCCGTACTGGCGGGCTGGCCCACCGCCCGCATCGGTGGTCACGGAAATGCGAAATCTCCCCAGCGGGCACGCGTAGTGTCGGCCGAACAGCATGGTGAGTTGAAGTTCCTTCGCCTGGGCGAGCGGTTCGGCCAGGACGTAAACGGCCTCGTGGCGCTCCCCTTCCCGGCCCGCGGTGGACCAGCCGGTTTGCGGATCGCCGTCCGTGGTGGCTTTGGCATGCCCGCTCTTGCCGAAATTATTCCGGGCGAAACTATCGGAGGCATCCCTGAACGACACCGTGCGGCCGTCGGCCACCAACTGAAACTCGCCGAGAAAGAAGTCTCCTTTCGGCCCCTCGTAATACGCCATCCCCGGACCGTGGCGGGGCAGCCGCTCGTCGGGCATGGCTTCGAGCCGGACGCCAGTGATGCCCGGCGGAAGATCGCGGAATGTGAGTTCGTAGGTGTCGCTTTTGGTGATGTCGCCGCTGGCAAAGATCGAAAGGTCCGGCTGCACGGTCAGCAGGGGCATGTTGGACTTGAGTTCCGCCGGCCGAAGCGGCGTCCAGCGCACGGCCTGGCTTCGTTCCCTGGCGAGCCATTCTGTAAATTCCTTTTCCAGGGCGTCGCGTCGTCGCGCTTCGACCGGCCGGGCCTCGGGAACCGGCGCTCCAAACGTGATGCGGGGCCGCCCGATGGTGTGTTTGCCGCCATACTGTTGCTCCAGACGGATCGTGAGCCGGGTTCCGCCGGGATGATGCATCGGCGGATTAATCGTAAAGGTCGCGTGATGCATCGAATTGAGCGGCTTCCCGGGCGCATGCACCGCCCAGCCCGTGCCCGCCTGCCCATCGAAGGCTTTCTCCACCCCCAGGCCATCCTGTTCGACATCCGCGGTCGCTGAAACGATCCGCACCGACTGGGACTGACCCGGAGCATTTTTGGGCTCGGCGGTGATGACGAATTCCGTCAGCACGAAGTTGCCGTGGGGCGTGCGGCCCGGCCCTTTGCTCGGGAGGGCCTCGTCGATCAGCGTTTCGAGGCGAACGGTATCCAGTCCGGGAAGATCGACCTCGTAGACGAAGGTGTAATTCTCCTTCTCCGGGCTTGAGCCGGTGAACAAGGCCGAACCATCGTCCAGGACCCGAGCGGTCTCGCCGCTGTCGGACTGGACACTCACCGGCTTGGGTGCCTGCCACACGCGATCTTCAATGGGATATTGATTCGGCAGATCGGCCAGCAGACGCGCGGCGCGCTCCTGGTTGGCCCGCTGCCTGGAGTCGGCTTCAGGTTCCGGAAGGTCCAAATCAGGTTCATCCGCGTTATTCAGGAAGGCCATCATCTGATAGTATTCGCGATGCGGGATCGGGTCGTACTTGTGCGTATGGCATTGCGCGCAACCCACGGTCAGGCCGAGCCACGCCGTGCCCGTGGTGCTCACGCGGTCGGTCATGGCGTGGAACCGAAATTCCAGAGGATCGATGCCCCCCTCCTCATTGAGCATCGTATTGCGATGGAATCCGGTCGCGATGAGCTGATCCACCGTGGCGCTGGGAAGCATGTCGCCCGCAAGCTGTTCGATGGTAAAGCGGTCAAAGGGCATGTCGTCGTTGAGGGCCCGGATCACCCAATCGCGCCACGGCCAGATCGTGCGATGACGATCCTTTTCGTAGCCGTTCGTGTCGGCATAACGCGCGAGGTCCAGCCAGCGCCTGCCCCACCGTTCGCCATAACGAGGAGACGCGAGGAGACGATCCACCAGTGCTTCATACGCTTTCGCAGAAATATCGTTGACGAACTCGTCCGCCTCGCGCGGCGTCGGCGGGAGGCCGATCAGATCGAAATAAACCCGGCGAACCAGCGTATACCCGTCTGCGGCGGGAGCGGGCGATAGTCCCTCCTTCTCCATTCGAGCCAGCACGAAATGATCGATCGGATTCACCGGCCAATCGGTTTGGCGGACAGATGGCGGGGCCTCCGCCTTGGGCGGCACGAAGGCCCAATGCTGGCGATACTCCGCACCGGCTGCCACCCAGCGCCGGAGAATGTCCTTCTCGGCCGCGCTCAACGGCACCTTGGTGCTGGGGGGCGGCATGATGTCGTCTTCATCCTCCGTAAAAATACGCTGCACGAGGGTGCTTGCTTCGGGCCGGCCGGGCTGGATCGCGACGCGGCCGGACTTGGCGGCTTGCAGCGCGGCTTCGCGCAGATCAAGGCGCAAACCGGCCTTGCGCGTGGCTTCGTCCGGGCCGTGACATTTGAAGCAGTGCCGCGAGAGCAAGGGGCGCACTTCGCGCGTGAAATCCGGGGCCTCTTCCGCGGCTCGGCCCGCGCCGGCGCAAGCGAGGCCCAAAAGCAAGAGGGCACCGGCGGCTTTGCCCATCCGCCAGCCAGTCTCGAACACCGATCCAGTTACCACGGCATCACTCATAGCATTTTCGTGCGCGTCCTTGAATCTACATTCGACGCGCCTCGACGTCATCCCTTCGATGACAATTCTCGAAGGAAAATTGAAAGACGTCGAACGGGCCGGCCACGCCGGCGGGCTGTCGTTGGATAGGGCCGGACGTTGCCACCAGGAACGCCGGTTGCTAGCGTCCGGCGATGAATTTCTTGGTGACCGGCGGGGCCGGCTTTATCGGGTCGAACCTGTGCGAACGGTTGCTCCAGGAAGGGCATGGAGTTTGGGCCTTCGACGATTTGAACCCGTTCTATTCTCCGGCGCGCAAGGAGCAAAACATCGCGGAGCTGAAGGCGCTGGGCAAGGCGTTCCAGTTCGTTACTGGCGATATCCGGAATGTCGGGGCGGTCGCGGGGGTATTCGGGCTGGCGAAATTCGACCAAGTGATTCATCTGGCGGCCCGGGCCGGCGTGCGCGGCAGCCTTGAAGAGCCGGTGCTGTATCAGGAGGTCAACGTCATCGGGACCGTCAATATTCTGGAGGCCGCGCGCCGGCATGGAGTCAAGAAGCTGGTGATTGCCTCGTCTTCATCCGTTTACGGTGCGAACGCCAAACTCCCCTTTACGGAGTCCGATCCGATCTTTCACCCCATCTCGCCCTACGCCGTCAGCAAACTCGCCTGCGAAGCGCTCGGCCATGTCTATCATTACCTCTATGGCATGGACATCGCGATGCTGCGCTTCTTCACCGCCTATGGGCCACGCCAGCGGCCCGACCTCGTCATCAACACCTTTGCCGAGCGCATCCTGGCCGGGCAACCCATTCCGGTCTTTGGCGACGGCTCCAGCACGCGGAACTACACCTTCATTTCGGACACCCTGGACGGCATCGTGGCCTGCACCCGCCACGAATTCGGGTACGAGGTCTTCAATATCGCCAACCCGAAATCGGTCACTCTGGCGCGGATGATCGAGGTGCTGGAGGGCGTGCTCGGCCGAAAGGCGCTCATCCAGCGGCTGCCCGTGCAACAGGGAGACATTCCGGCCACGGACGCGGATATTTCCAAGGCGCGCCGCCTGCTCGCCTACGATCCCCATGTGACAATCGAAGAGGGGCTCGAACGTTATGTCGAGTGGTTCCTCCGCAACAAGCCGTCGTAGCGCCCCATCCTGAATCGGCTTCCGGGACCATCCTCCCGCAAGGCGCCGGCTCTGCCACGAGCGGAATCCATTCCGTCGTCGAGGAAGAGCCCGCGTAGAAATGCTTGATGGTAAATGAGCTGGAAAGATCGCCGATCCCGCCCGTCGATGAAGGCGGCTCGGGGCGATTTCAAATTGATTCGGCGAGCCTCCGGCCATCCGACCGCGGTATTCGCGACGCCAGAAAAAAGATGCTTAACGGCGACAACGAACAGCCGATTCATAGGTCAGACGTGAACACGTCGAAAACGGGCAACCAGGGATCCGCCAGCCGCCGTTATGATGATGCCTTTATCGCACGCGAATCGAATCCAGTTGGACGCCGCCGAAGGGTGGCTCGCTCTGGGCAATCCCAAGGAAGCCCAGGCCGAACTGAAGAAAATCACCAAGGACAACGCCCACCACCCCGCCGTCCTGGCCATGGGCTGGCAAGTCGCGGCCGTGCTCGGCCGCTGGAACCAGGCGCTTCGCTCGATCAAATCGCTGTGCGAGATCGCACCCCTCAGCGCGCAGGCCTGGGTTCTCCAGGCCGAAACGCTGCGGAACCTGCGCGGACCGCGCGCGGCCTGGGTGCTCCTCCGCCGGGTGGTCGCGCGGTTTCCTTCGGACGCGGTGCTCAGCTACCGCCTGGCCTGCTACGCGGCGCAGACCGGCATGTTCGGGGAGTCCTGCACTTGGCTGTTGCGCGCGTTCGATCTGGAGATTTCCGGCAAACTCCGCCTGACGGCGATCATGGACACCGAACTCGATCCGCTCTGGGAGCAAATTGCCCGAATGGAAGAATTTCACTCGGCCAAACCGGCGCGAAAGCGCGCCCGCAAGGCGGGAAATAAGTCATCGGCTCAAGCGGCGGGGCTCAACGCGCCGCAGCCCAAGCCGTAAAAATCGAGCGCAGGCGAGCGTGCCGGGCAGGCCCGCCTGTTGTGAAACTTACCGCGAAGGCCGTCGGTCGCCCCGGTACCCCCCTCCTCCACCGCCGCCACCGCCCCCTCGGTAGCCGCCACCGCCACCGCCACCGCCGCCACCCCGGTAACCGCCGCCGCCGCCGCCGCCTTCGCGGGGCCGGTCTTCGCGGGGCCGGGCTTCGTTAACTGTCAGGTTGCGGCCATCCAGCGGCGTGCCGTTGGTGGCTCGAACGGCGGCTTCAGCCTCCTCCTTCGAGGACATGGTGACGAAGGCGAAGCCGCGGGAACGCCCGGTCGTCCGATCAAGCATGAGGTTTACATCCAGCACGGCGCCGTGCTGCGCGAAAAGGTCCTGCAGATCGTTCTCTGTGACGTTGTAGGACAGATTACCGACGAACAACTTATTACTCATTTGGTGTTTGGGTTTGCCATTCCCAGCCTGTTCCCTTCAGGTGCGAAGAGATTTGGAACATTACAAAAACTCTCACGTTCAACTCCAGAGCTCGAAATAAACAAGTGACCACTCTTTGGCGGAGAGGATGCGGATTTTGGCCAAAGAATGCAATACCTGATTCTGACCTGATTCCGACCGGGTTTTTCCCCGATACGATCCGAGATTCGTCCCTCGCCCGGCCCCGGCCAGCACCCGCCCGACGGCCCGGCCAGCCATTGCCGGTGAGCCACCACGATGAGAATTGTCAGTGCTCCGGCCGGTCGCTAGGGTCGGGCGCGAGCATGAGAACATTGGTGTCCACCGGAGTGTGGCTGGCGGTCAGCGCGCTGGGGGCGTACGGGTATATCGTCCTGGCGCTGCATCGCGGGGAACGGGTCAGTTCCGTCTACATCCTGCTGGCCGCGCTCTGCACCTACGCGATCGGCTATCGCTTTTACAGCAAGTGGATTGCCGCCAAGGTGCTGGCTCTGGACGATCGCCGCGCCACCCCCTGCGAAGTCCATGACGACGGGCGCGACTTCGTCAAAACGAACAAATGGATCGTCTTCGGCCATCACTTCGCCGCGATCTCAGGTCCCGGGCCGCTCGTCGGCCCGGTGCTGGCGGCTCAATTCGGCTATCTCCCGGGCGCATTATGGATTCTCGTCGGAGTGGCGCTCGGCGGAGCCGTGCAAGACTTCGTCATCTTGTTCTGCTCGATGCGCCGCAACGGAAAATCGTTGGGCCAAATGGTGCGGGAAGAACTGAACTCCTTCGCCGGGACCGTGGCCGTCACTGCGATCATCGCCATCATGATTATCCTGCTCGCGGTGCTGGCGCTGGTCGTGGTGCGCGCGCTGGCGGAAAGCCCCTGGGGCGTCTTCACCGTCGCCGCGACCATTCCCATTGCGATGCTCATGGGCGGCTACCTCCGTTACGCCCGCGTCGGCAAAGTCCTCGAGGCCTCCGCCCTCGGCGTGGTGCTGCTGCTGCTGGCCGTTTGGGGCGGCAAGTTTGTCCATGAGAGTGCCGAATGGTCCAAGTGGTTCACCCTCGGAGCCGAACCCCTCGCCTGGGCGATCATCCTCTACGGTCTCGCCGCCAGCATTCTGCCCGTCTGGCTCCTGCTCGCCCCGCGGGATTACTTGAGCACCTTCATGAAGCTCGGCACCATCTTCCTCCTGGTGCTGGGCGTCTTTCTCGTCTTGCCCGATTTGCGCATGCCGGCCGTGACGAAGTTCGTGGATGGCTCCGGCCTCGTCGTCGCCGGCAAGCTCTTTCCCTTCTGCTTCATCACCATCGCCTGCGGGGCCATCTCGGGATTCCACACCCTGATCTCCAGCGGCACCACGCCAAAGATCATCACGCGCGAAGGCTACGCCCGCCCCATCGGCTACGGGGCCATGCTCCTCGAATCGCTCGTCGCGATCATGGCGCTGATTGCCGCCTGCACGCTCGAACCGGGCGTCTACCTCAGCATGAATATCAAGGGCGCCGGCAACACGCCCGAAGCCGTCGCCGCCGACACCGTCGCCAAAGTCCAGGCCGCTGGTTTTACCGTGACGGTCGACGAGATGGATCGGCTGGCGGACCAGATTGGCGAAACGACCCTGTTCGGACGGACCGGCGGAGCCGCGACGCTCGCCGTCGGCATGGCCCAGATTTTTTCCCAGGCCGTGCGCGGACGCTTTCTCGATATTTGGTACCACTTCGCCATCATGTTCGAGGCGCTCTTCATCTTGACCACGCTCGACGCCGGCACGCGCGTCGGCCGATATCTGCTTCAGGAAGTCCTTGGCCACGCCTGGAAACCGCTTGGCGATACCAGCCGCCTCGGCGCGAACATCCTGGCCAGCACCCTCGTCGTGATTGGCTGGGGATACTTTCTGATCCAGGGCGTGCGCGATCCGCTCGGCGGCATCAATTCGCTCTGGCCGCTCTTCGGCATCGCCAATCAGTTGCTCGCCTCCATCGCCCTCTGCCTCGCCACCACCGTCATTCTCAAAATGCAATTGCGCCGCCGGGAGAATCCGCGCCCCGCCTACGCGCTCGTCACTCTGTTGCCGCTCGTTTGGCTTTTGACCGTGACCGTCACCGCCGGATGGCAAAAAATCTTTTCGCCCGATCCGCGCATCGGCTTTCTTTCGTTGGCCAAAACGCTGGTCGCGAAGCAGCCGGCCCTCGAACAGGCCCTCGCCGCCACTCCCGGCGAAGCGGCGCAAAAGGCGCTGCGCAACAATCAAGTGCTCCTCTTCAACCAGTATCTCGACGCCGTGGTCGCCGGCCTCTTCCTCGTGCTGGTCGCCATCGTGGTCGTGCTCTGCGTCCGCGAATGGGTGCGCCTGCTGGCCCGGCACCGTGCCGCCGACTTGCATGAATCCCCCGCGGTGTGGCTGCCCGATTACGCCATCGCCGAAGGCAAACCGGTGCGTTGGTTCGGCCTGTTCGCGCTCTTCCTCGCCTTCTTGCGCGAAGTGTCCGGCGAAGCCGATCTCGAACGCGCTGAGGCCAAACACGCCTGCTCGGCCACGGTCGATCCCGTGCCGGATCGCGGTCAAGCCTACGCCCATCACGTCTCGGACCGTTACAAATCGATCCGGCGATGCTGCTAAGCTAACCGCATAAATACCAACTCCGTGAATATCGTAGAGGAACGGAAGGGCGCATCGTGGCACTGCCCCCGGGCGGCATCGGTGCATGGTTTGGAGTTCCGCGTTTACGCGGTCTGGTGCCGGAAAACTCCCGAACCGCGTCAACGCGGCACTCCCCACGGGAGCCATGTCCAGATGCGCCCGAAACGAGAGAGCCAACCACGTCCTGGTTCGATCAGTGAGGAGTTTTTCTCCGTTTGACCAGTCATCATCGCCCATGAAGCTCGGCCTGTACGGCGGTTCGTTCGATCCGGTGCATCTCGGCCACCTCCTCGTGGCCCAGGCCGCCCGCGAGGAATTGGGATTGGACCGCATCGTCTTCCTGCCGGCCTTTCAATCGCCGTTCAAACCCGACCGCCCCGCTACTTCCGGCGCCGTGCGCCTGCAACTGCTGCGCCTGGCCTTGGCCGGCTGCACCTACGGTGAGGTGGACGACCAGGAATTAACGAGGGGCGGGCCGTCCTACACCATCGATACGGTGCGAAATTTCAAGGCACGGCATCCGGGCGACGAACTGTTCTACCTGATCGGCGCGGACCACACCGCGCAACTCGCCAAGTGGCGCGACGCCGCCGAATTGGCCTCGCTCGTCACCTTCGTCGTCATTCCCCGGCCCGGTGAACGCGCCCTGCCGCTGCCCGCGCCGTTTCGAGGAGTCCTGCTCTCCGGTTTCCCGCTCGGCGTTTCCTCCTCGCAAATTCGCGGGCGCATCCGCGCCGGCCTGCCCGTCGATCTGCTCACCGGCCCCATCGTCGCCGAAGCCATCCGGGCCGGCGGATGGTTCCAGGCGTGAACCGTCGGTCGATCCACACCCATCCTGAAAGCGCGGTTCGATCCGGGGCTTGCTGAGCCGTTGCCCTCCATCGGCCAGCGAGGTCCGCTGCGGTATGGTGGCGCCTATCGGCGCTTCGGGCTCTGCAGAAAGTGCTCGAAAAAGGCGTAGACCTTTTCGTTCGCCGCTTCATCCGGCGCATGGTCCTTGCGATTTGTCATCCCCACTCGCTCCTCGAATCCGAGCAGCCGATGAACCGCCACCAGGTGATTGAGGGCCGTCCATCGCGACACCGGGTCCTCAGCACCGCCGGAGACGAGGAACGGACGCGGAGCCAGCAGCGCGTGGATCTCATGCAGGTCGCGCCCGCGGCGGATCATTTCCGCATATGCGCCAGTGCGCGGATTCTCTGGAGTCACTAGCCCAGGTGTGCGGGTGCGGGCGGCGTCCCGCCCCAGATACCACGGCTCCCAGTAATTGATGCTCGAACGCGTCTCGTCGAACATGATTCCCGGATCGCTCACCGCCACGGCCGCGAATTTCTCCCAAAGTGCCCCGGCGAACAGCGCCCATTTCCCGCCGTAACTATGCCCCACCACTCCAATCCGTGCGGCGTCCACCTCCGGCAAATCGGCCAGGACCTGCCAGCAATTGGCCGCCACATACGCGTGGAAGGAGAGCGGCTGGCAGCGGGCCTCCCCGAGAGCCGGCTTGCGCGCGTCACCCCCCGGCGTCCCGATGGCCAGGGTGACGAATCCCCGCCGGGCCAGTTGCCAGGCGTAGTCCCGGAACGGCTGCTTCGGGTTCACGCCGATGCTCGTCTCCGGTTCATAATAGACCACGAGCACCGCCGGAAACGGCCCCGGCCCTTGAGGCCGAAGCAGCCACCCCTCCCCCGTCTGCCCGGGAGCGATCTCGACCCGGACCCGGCGCTGCGAAAGTCCCTCCCGTTCGTTTTCCGCTAGCCGCTCGACCTTCGGGTGCGGAATCAGCGCCGGCCACGGCCCCATCAACGACACCCACTCCGCCCGGATCTCCTCCCGCCGCCGGGCCCAATCCGCCGCCGTCGTCACCGCCGAACCGTCCTGAAAAAGCAGTGGCGACCGATATGTTCCAAGCTCCCCGGCATGCTCGGCGGGCGGCGTGAAGGACTGCGCCAAAATGGCCCAAGCAGATTCCGCCCCTCGGCTCGACACCGGATCACACCAGCCAAAACCTGCGAAAGCGAAAATGGCGACGCATGTCTTCCGAATGCCGGCCTTCCCTAAAACGAAGCGTATGGTCATGCCCCAAGGCTACCCTTCGGCCGCCCCCAAGTCTATGCGCGCCGCCCTTCCACACATTCCACAAATTCCACACCCTCCCCCTCAAAACCCCCGTAATTCCACACATTCCACCTATTCCACCTCCCCGCTTCCACCCCTCCATCCCCTGCCCCGCTGCCCCGAACCGGCCTCCAGATTGCCTCCAACTGCCCCCAGAATCCCCCCGTCCTGCGACTAGAGCATTTCCAGAAATACTGTGGCCGTTCTGGGCGAGGACTTTTGAGTTTCTGGCGAGGCTTTGGCGAAGGAGCATGCCCTCTGTGGCCTGAGATTGAGCCGAAACGAAGCCAGAACTCAAAAGGACCGCTCCTCGAATGGCTACAGTATTTCTGGAAACGCTCTAAATGCTGGATTGCGCCCCAATATTTTCCCACCGCTCATGCCCCCAATCGCCTCGCCGCCCGCCGCCGAAAATATCGTTGGTCGCCGCCCGGGCTTTCCGGTAGTTTGATTCGAGTTTTACACGGTAACTAGAGTTTTCGATGTCCAAGAACCTCAGCGCGCTTTCGTTCCGCAAGGGACTCGACGACAACGTCTTCGACCGCATGGTGCGGACGGCCGAAACCTCCGGCACCGCCGAGACCCCGGAAACCGTCAGCGCCCTCGCGGAACATCACCTCGTCGGCGATGCGATTTCGCTCGGCGCGGTCTCGTTCTACGACTTCCTGAAGAAGGAGAACGCCGGGAAAAAAGTCTTCGTCTGCAACGGTTCCGCCTGCCTCGTCGCCGGAACCCAGGACCGCCTCCACGATACCCTCGCCCAACGTTTCCCCGAGGAAGAGATCGGCCACATCTGCTGCCTGGGCCGCTGCCATCAAGGCGGAGCCTTCCAATATGAAGGCCGGAATTACTCCGGCCAGACCGAGGCCGCGATCCAATCCCTTTTCGAAACAGGAACCGGCGATGCCGCCGACCGCTACACCGTTCGATCCACGCTGAACCCACCCCTGCTCACCGCCGAGTTCCCGGGAGTGGAGGCTTACTACGCCCCGCTGAAGGAAATGTTCGCCAAGGGGCAGGACGCGCTTTTGGCGGAATTGAAAGAGTCGAAGGTGCGCGGGCGGGGAGGCGCCGGCTTTCCGATGCATTTCAAATGGCAATCCTGCCGCGAAGCGCCAGGTGCCGTGAAATACATCGTCTGCAATGCCGACGAAGGGGATCCCGGGGCTTACATCGACAAATATTTGATGGAGGAGCGCCCGCATTCGGTGCTCTTCGGAATGATCGCCGCCGGTTGGTTCGCCGGGGCGCAGACGGGCGTGCTCTACATTCGCGCCGAATACCCGGACTCGGTGCGGATCGTGCAGGACGCCATCGGGGCCCTGAAAAAAGCAGGTTTACTCGGCAAAGACATTGTCGGCAGCGGGTTCAGTTTCGACCTCAAGGTGATCAAGGGAGCCGGGGCCTACATCTGCGGCGAAGAAACCGCCCTGCTCGCGAGCATCGAGGGCCAGCGCCCCGAAGTCCGCGTGCGCCCGCCGTTCCCAACGGTCGAGGGTTTGTTCCGCCGACCGACGATCGTCAACAATGTCGAGACTTTCGCGAATCTGCACAGCATTCTCACGCTCGGCGGCAAGGCTTACGCCAGCATCGGCACGGCCCAGAGCGCCGGGCCGAAGCTCGTATCGCTCGACTCCAACTTCAATCGCCCCGGGCTTTACGAATGCGCGATGGGCACACCATTGCAAACGGTGGTCTACGAACTCGGCGGCGGGTTCAAAGTGCCGGTCAAAGCCATTCAGGTGGGCGGACCGCTCGGCGGCCTCGTGCCGGTGGATAAGATCGGCGAACTTACCCTCGATTTCGAATCGTTCAAAAATGCCGGCTTTCTCCTCGGCCACGCTGGCGTGGTCAGCATTCCCGAGTCCTTCCCGATGATCCGCTATGTCGAACATCTCTTCCAGTTCTGCGCGGATGAGAGCTGCGGCAAGTGCTTCCCCTGCCGGCTCGGTTCGACGCGCGGCCAGGAATTGGTCGCCGAAGCACGCCAGGCCAATGGTGCCCGGATCGACCTCGAATTGATGCAGGATCTCCTCGATACCATGGAGATCACTTCCCTCTGCGCCTTGGGCGGCGGGGTTCCGCTGCCGATCAAAAACGCCTTGCGCTATTTCCAGGCTGAACTTCAGCCGTATTTCAATGCCCGCCTGTCTTGAGTTATGAGCGCCCGCACCTCTCCCACGATTGCTTTTATCGACGGCGATCCGTTCGAATACCGAGCGGACGATACGCTGCTGCGCTTCGTCGACCGCCACCTCGGCCGCGGCTCGGTGCCCACCCTCTGCGATGCGCCCCAACTGGAGCCGTACGGTGCTTGCCGCGTTTGTTCCGTCGAAATCGCGCAGAGCCCCGATGGCCCCCGCCGCGTCGTAGCCTCCTGCCATACTCCGATCACCCCCGGCGTCCATGTGTTCACGCAGTCGCCCAAGGTGCAAAAGCTGCGGCGCAACATCCTGGAACTGGTCCTCTCCGACCACCCGCCGGAGTGCCTCACCTGCGAAATCAACGGTAATTGCGAACTCCAGACGGTCGCCGCCAAGGTCGGTATTCGTCAAATCCGTTACGTCGGCGGCAAAAATCACCTCGACCGCCCGAAGGATCTGTCGCATCCCTACATGACTTCGGAACTTTCGAAGTGCATCAATTGCGCTCGGTGCGTGCGGGCGTGCGACGAAATTCAGGGGCAATTCGTGCTCTCCATGCATGGCCGCGGGTTCAACGCCCGCATCATCAAGGGATTCGATACGTCGTTCGCCGACTCCGAATGCGTCTCGTGCGGCGCCTGCGCTCAAGCCTGCCCGACCTCGGCCATCAGCGACGTCTTCCAGTCGAAGGCCATCATGGCCACGAAGAAAGTGCGGACCGTCTGCACCTACTGCGGGGTCGGCTGCAACCTGGAAGTTGCCGTCAAGGGCCGGGAAATTCTCTCGATCCAGGCGCCCGTGGATGCCGAGGTGAACCACGCCCACACCTGCTTGAAAGGCCGTTATGCCTTCAAGTTCTACAATCATCGCGACCGGCTCCGCACCCCGCTCATCCGCTACAACGGCCACTTCGCCGAAGCCACCTGGGACGAAGCCTACGATTACATCGCGAAAAACCTCCAACGCATCAAAACCGAACACGGCGGCGATGCCGTGGGCGGAATCTCCTCCGCGCGCTGCACGAACGAAGAGAATTATCTCATGCAGAAGTTTATCCGCGTGGCTTTCGGCACGAATAATATCGATGCCTGCGCCCGCGTGTGCCACTCGCCTACCGCGTGGGGCATGCAAAAGGCTTTCGGCACCGGGGCCGCGACAAACTCAGTGGCCGATCTCCAATTCACCCAGTGCATCCTCGTGATCGGCGCGAATCCGACCGAAGGGCATCCCGTCACCGGCGCGAAGATCAAGCAACGCGCGATGAAGGGCATCCCGCTCATCGTGATCGATCCGCGCGAGATCGAAATCGTGAAGTACGCGAAGCATCACCTGCAGCTCCGCCCCGGCACCAACGTGGCGCTGCTCAACATGTTCGCGTACTACATCTGGGAGGCCGGACTCGTCGATCGTGCGTTCATCGAGAAACGTTGTGAGAATTGGGCCGAATTCGAGAACGGTCTCCGCTCCCTCGATCTGGACGAACTCGAGCGCATCCACGGCGTGGACCGCGAGCGGGTGCGCGCCGCCGCCGTCGAGTATGCCTCGGCGGAGAACGCCATGTCGTTCCACGGCCTCGGCGTGACGGAGCATAGCCACGGCTCCAAGAGCATCATGCTCATCGCGGACATCGCGATGATGACCGGCAATATCGGACGCCGCGGCGTGGGCGTAAACCCACTGCGCGGCCAGAACAACGTGCAAGGCACTGCCGACATGGGCTGCCAGCCGCACCAGGGCGCTGGCTATCTGCCGGTCAACGATCCGGCCAACCACGCCCTCTACGAGCAATTCTACGGCGTGTCCTTATCGAATCAGATCGGCCTCAAGATTCCGCAGATGTACGACGCCGCCCTCGCCGGCAAACTCAAGGCGATGTGGATCATGGGCGAGGATGTGGTGCAAACGGATCCGAATACCGAGCACGTCAAAAAGGCGCTCAACGCGCTGGAATTCCTCGTCGTCCAGGAATTGTTCATGACTCCCACCGCGGAATTCGCGGATGTCGTGCTCCCGGCCGCTTCGTTCTTCGAGAAGAGCGGCACCTTTACCAATGGCGAACGCCGGGTGCAGCGCGTCCATGCCGCGATTCCCCCGCTCCCCGGCACCAAGACCGACGGCCAGATTGTCGTGGACATCATGAACCGCATGGGTCTCGCCCAGCCGGAGTACACCCCCGAGGGGGTGCTCGCCGAGATCGCCCGCGTGGTGCCGTTCTTCAAGGGCGCTACCTGGGAGGGGCTCGGCGACAACGGCAAGCAATGGCCCATCGCCGAAGGCAACGTGGGCACGGAAATCCTCCATACCGATCAATTCAAGCGGGGCCTGGGCAAGTTCCATTTCTTCCCCTTCCAGGAATCGAAGGAAATTGTCCGACATCGAGCCCAATTCCCGCTCATCCTCACCACCGGCCGGCTCCTGGAACATTACAATTGCGGCACCATGACGCGCCGCACCGGCAACAGCCAGATCGTCTCGAAAGATGAGCTGGCCATCAATCCGGCCGACGCGAAAGAGAAGGGCATCGTGACCGGTGACATCGTGCGCCTCTACTCGGCCCGCGGTGAAATCCGCCTGCTGGCCAAAGTCTCCGACGAGGTGAAACCGGGCATCCTGTACACCACGTTCCATTTCCCCGAAGTGCTCGTGAACACCGTCACCAGCAGCGAATGCGACGAAGACACGATGTGCCCCGAATACAAAGTCGTGGCCGTCGACGTCGAGAAGGTCGCCCAAAGCCCGGCCAGCACGGTCGCGGCCCCTGCGACGCGCGAACTGGCGACGGCCATCTGAGCGCGGAAGCGACAGACTCTCGAACGTGCCTCGCAAACGAGGCTTCCCTCCATCGCAGCGTATACGGGTCTCCCTCGGGCTTTTGAAACCCGGCCCAACGCTCGTTCTTGCTTTGGTCGCGCGCCGATTTGCGTTATCAATCTCCCATGAGTCTGCGCGCGCTGCTGTTGCCGTCGTCCTTTTTGTTGCTGGCCTTTTCCACCATTGCCGCCACCGCCCCGCAGGACCTTTCCCACTTTCAGATCGACCCGCGGCTGGAGATCAGCCTGTTCGCCGCCGAACCGGACGTAATCGATCCGATTGCCATCGCGTTCGACGAGCACGGCCGGGCCTACGTCCTCGAAATGCGCGATTACCCGTACGGCTTCGGCCCGGATCGCCAACCCGGCGGCGTGATTCGCCTGCTCCTGGACACCAACCACGATGGCCGCGCCGATCGATCCACCACGTTCGCCACCGGGCTGAGCTATCCAACGTCCATCGCCGTCTGGAACGGAGGCGTCCTCGTCACCGCACCCCCGGAGATTATTCACCTCCGCGATACGAACGGCGATGGCGTGGCCGATCAGCGCGAATCCCTCTTCGGTGGATTCGTGCTCGGCATTACCGATAGCAACATGAGCGGGCTGGCGTGGGGCCTGGACAACCGCTTTCACGTTTCGAACGGCGGCAACGGCGGGACCGCCCGCTTTCTGAAGAAGAACCTTCCGGCGGTCGAATTGGGCACGGCGGACTTCAGTTTCGATCCGTTCTCCGGCGAACTGAGCCCGACCTATCCGACCAGCGGCGGATTCGGCCTCGCGTTCGACGAATTCGGCCGCAGCTTTTGCACCCACAACATCAATCACGTTCTGCAGCGGATTCTGCCCCTGGCCGCCTTGAACCGGTTCCCCGGCATGCTCCCGGTCGAAGCGACGGCCAGCATCTCCGACCACGGCGACATGGCCCGTCTCTACGCGATCTCCGAAGCCCAAACCCGGCCAAACCATCCCGAGCAAGCCGGGCATTTCTCCTCTTCCGGCGGGCCGAACTATATCGGATACGATGCCTACCCGGGCGACATCGCGGGCAGTTTTACCGTCTCCGACGTGGTGGCGAATCTGCGGCACCGGGACCTCTTGAAGCCGGACGGCCCGGTCTTCCGCGCCGTGCGACCCACTTCCGAACCGGACCGCGAATTCATCGCGTCGCGCGACCCCGCCAACCGCCCCATCGCCCTCGAACTCGGCCTGGACGGAGCGCTCTACCTCGTCGACATGCAGCGGGATGTCATCGAACACCCGGATTACATCCCGGAAAAGATGCGAAAAACGCAGGATATTCGGGCCGGCGACGATCGCGGTCGCATCTACCGCATCGTCCCGAAAGGCGGCCTCCCTCCGGCCGGCCGGAGCCTGGCTCAGATGAGCGAAGTCGAGCTGGCCGCCGAACTGGAGCACCGCAACCAGGCGCGGCGCAACACCGCGCAACGCTTGCTCATCGAAAAACGGGCCGTCGGCGCGGCCGGCAAACTGCGGTCCGTCGCGCAAGAGAGCGCGTACGCTCCGGCACGAGCCCAAGCCCTTTGGACGCTGCACGGTTTGGGACGCCTTGAAGAAGCTGATCTTCAGCGAGGACTGATGGATGCCGATCCAGGAGTGCGCGAGAATGCGCTCCAGCTCATCGAACCGCATTCTCCGAAGTCCCAAGCCTTTCTGGATCAGTTATTCAAGTTGCCGGCAGACCCTCACCCTCGCGTTCGTTTTCAGTTGGCCCTGACCCTCGGCGCCATCGAGGATCCGCGGGTCGCTCCGGCTTTGCTGGAGATTCTGCGGCAGGACGCCTCCCGGTGGACTCGATATGCCGCGCTCGCCTCCTGGAAAAATCCCTCAGCCAATCTGGCCGCCGTCTGGCCCGCGTTGGTGAAGTCGGATCAGGCCGAGACGCTGCGCGATTTCGCCGATCTCGCCGCCGTCCGATCCGGTCGGGTGCGGCCGATTCTCGAACAGCTTCGCTCCACCGGACCGGCGCACCTCGTGCATGCGGCGTTGGAAGGGTTGCTCAATGCCACGCGCCGCTCGCGCAGTCTGGCCGATGAAACCGGCGTCGCCGAAATCCTGGCGGTGCTCGAAACGCGCGGCCCGTCCTTCCGCTTGCCCGCTTGGCGGTTGAGCCGCGCCTTGAAATCTCCCTCCAGCGAGGCGCAAAGGCAGGCGCTGGAGATGGCCCTGCGCGACGCGGCTGATGCGAACCTCGATCGCACGAAGCGGCTGGAGGCGATCGAACTGCTCCGGCTCGCCGAGGAAGCCCAGGCGCGTCCGACGGCCCTCGCTATCCTCGCCCACAGCACCGATGCCGAAGTGCAGCGCCGGACTTTCGAGTTGATTCGCCAATTCCGCGATCCCTCCGTGGCCGCGCAACTCGTGGCCCAATGGCCGGGACTCTCCCCTGCCCTCCGGCCCGGCGTGTTAAGCCTTTTGCTTTCGCGCAAGAACTTCCACGAGGCCCTGGTAAGGGGCATCGAGAATAAAGCGCTCCCCCTCGGCGAACTTAATCTCGATCTGGAACAGCGCCGGACACTTCTCCGCGAAAGTTCTCCGGACATCCAAGCGCGCGCGGCCAAATTCATCGGCGACGAAGAGTACAGCAACCGCAAAACGCTGGTGGACGAATGGCTGAATCGATTGCCCGCGGCAGGCGATCCCGCGCTGGGCCGAGTCACCTTTGAACGCCTGTGCGCCCAATGTCACAAGGCCGGTGCGCTGGGCATGGCGGTCGGTCCTGATCTGACCTCTGTTTCCCATCGCAGCGTCGAGGACCTCCTCTCGAATATCCTCGATCCCAACATGGCGATTCAGCCGCAATACTTGAACTTCCAGGCGGAGACGAAAAGCGGCGATCTGGTCTCGGGCCTTCTCGAGCGGGATACCCCGCAGAGCGTCGTCTTTCTCCAGGCGCAAGGACTCCGGGCCACGGTGCCGCGCTCCGAGATTCTCCGTCTTCGCTCCACCGGGCTCTCGCTCATGCCCGAAGGCGTCGAGGCCGGCCTCAACCCCGCCGATCTCCGCAACCTCATCGCGTTTCTGCAGGCCCCGAAGCCCTGAGCCAGCCGCCTCTTCCCCCGAATTCAGGCTGGCAGTTCGACACGGTGCAGCACCGTCCCATCGAGCTGGCTCATGGTGGCCGTCAGGGTCTGTCGAGTAGCGGTGAGCTGGATGAATGTCGCGTGCTTCGGTTGCGGACCGCCGCCGATGAGCTGCGCGATCGGCTGGCCTTCCCGGGCCGGCATCCAGCGGTGCGCATGGGTGTGGCCGGAGACCACCAGTTTCACGCCGGCCTCCGCCAGCTTGGGCGCCCACAGCCCGCGGCAGAGATCGTGGCATTCCCACCGGCGTTGCGCGGGAAAGATGTCGCGCGTGAACCAGAGCGGGATGTGGCAGAACATCACCTTGTGCGGCGCTTCCCGAAACCACGGTTCCCGCGTGACCGTTTCCAGCCAGGCCGCCTGGCGGCGCTGCATGTCCTGAAACGCCGCCAGCCCCCCGAAGACCGGACTATCGTCCGGCTTGTCCTCCCCGGTGTCCATGACGAGCGCGGCCAGCGGCCCGCTCCGGAACGCATAATAAAATCGGTCGTCCGGCGTGCCGGTGAAACCGGGCAGACTCCACGCCGCCGGGCCGCGCACATCGTGATTGCCGCGCACGTAAGCCAGCGGCCAGCGGTCGGCGATCGAAAGCCCCGCCGGCGTCAGAAACTGGCCGGCCATGTCCCGCTCGAAATGCAGGTCGTTCGATTGATCGCCATTCCACAGCAGCACGTCCGGCTGCTGCCGCAGCGTCATGGCGTGCAACGCTTGCAGAGTCTCCCCATTCTCATGCGTATCGTTCCAGACGGCGACCGAAGCCGTTTCGCGGGCGGGGTCGAGCGTCCGGAAGCGGTACTCCGGGCTCGTCTCCGGCTCCCCCACCCGCAGCTCGCCGTGGTAAAATTGCCGCACCTTGACCCATCCCGCCGAGCGCGCCGTCAGGCGAAACCGCGCCGCTTTGCCGGGCGGAAGAGGCGGCAGCCGAAACTTCAAGACATGCTCGGGAAGCGGACGCAGCCCGCCCTGTTCGGCCTCCACCCGGCGATACGGCCCCTCCTCCACCGCGAATTCCAGATACCCGGTGGCGTGCCGCTGCAAGGGTTGCAGAATCGTGAGAAGCTCGGGAGCGGGCCCGGAGATGACCGGACTCCCCCGAAAGACCGGCCCGGGGGCCGAGCCCGCCGTGAACGTCCCTTCCGCCACGTCGGGGCGGGGATCCTTCGAATAATCCGAGTAATTCTGGGCGTGGCTCCGAGTGACGAAAGGCCAGGCGGAAGACCCTGCGGCGGCCGCCAGGAATGTGCGTCGGTTCATGGCCGGCATCATGCCAGCCGTCGCGCTGAAGGCCAGACGACTTCTTCTGCCAGCGGGCCAATCCCCAATCCGCAGGGCACTTCAAAAAATACTGTGGCGAAGGGTTCGGCCCGCTTTTACCGAAGTAGGGGTGGAGAGCCAAAGGCCCGAAAACAAGCCAAGGAGAGCCTCGCCCCCCGATTCTCCAACCGCAAAAGCGGTTGGATCAAATCCTGAGGCGCGGTTCCGTGGGAACTCATGCCCCACCAGCAACGTCTCTGCTCCAATCCTGAAGCGCCCTGTTTTTCGTTGCCGCTCGCGCGACGCCATAGGCTTGGGGCCTCTACGCGCACACTCGTTGAAGCAGGTTCAACAGTTCTGTTTTATCGAGTTTCGTAACCCGGCCAAGCTCATTCTCTCGAAAGTGCCCATGCTGTTTGGCCCGGGGAGGAGGACGCCTATGTAAGCTCACTGCCGTGGCTGCTCGCAAAACCCTGCCGTCACTCAGGGACGCGCGTAGCCGCGCCTTTGGGAGCCGTGGGTAATACGGTCAACAACGGCTCCAATATATCCAGCAGGTCGTGCAAAGCATTGCTCCGCGCGGTCAGAACGACGACGGCGATCTGGAACCGGGGCAGGTGCTGCTGTTCGGATAAGTGTTGATCTAGCGTGAGGAAAACATCGAACTCGTGCTGGGCCAGCCCGAGCAGCCGCCCGTTCTTGATCCCGCTCCAGCCCATTTGCGGCACCGTCCGGGCTTCGTGCCCGGCCAGATGGCGCGCCAAGCGCCGGTTCACGCACTCGTCCAGCAGCACGCGCATTTTAGCCCGCCGCCATCGATAGCGCCCGCGCCTCCTCCAGCACCGCCAGCGCCTGCTCCCGCCGTACGGTCGGAAACCCGTCGAGAAATTCGTCCAGGCTCTCCCCCGCCGCCAACGCATCCCACAAATTCCGGACTGGTACCCGGGTACTGGCGAAACACGGTTCCCCGCTCATCACCTCCGGGTCGCTGACCACATGCCGATTCATGGTGCGAGCATACACTCCCGCCGCCCCCGCCATCAAGCGGTGGGATAGCCTCATCTTGTCTATCGCCACACTCCGCTCTCTGCGAAATCAGGGGGCTCTGGCTCCCCTCCCGCGCCAATGAAAGTAGACTCTGCAAAATCAACATTGATTCTGACCGCTTATGGTGCTATCCTTTCTCCATGATCGCGAACCATTGCTCGTGGTCATCCGGATCGTCTCCGAACAGCAGTCCCGGCCCGCCGCCGTGCCTCCCGTTCCGACCCGTCCTCGGATGCCCCCACGATCATTCTTTCTCAGGGAGCTTCCCCTCCCTGCGCTCCCTCCTGCCCCCATCTCGCCGGAGCCTCCGCCTTCCGTCCGGGCGCGTCCTCGGCCTCCTCTTCCTCTGCCCTCCGGCCGCTTCCAAAGAGCCGAGGGGGCGGGCCAATGTTTACTCTCCCCACCTCTCGAACCTCCTCCTCAAAATATGGGGGGGGTGCCCGTCGGGAAACGCAGCCCGGAAACGAGTCCTACCCCAGCGAGTCAACATTTCCCCCACCCAGCTCAAAAAAACAGGGGGGGGGGTGCCACATTGCTCCCGCCAATCCCCCGTTCGGGGTCCCGGCTTCAGCCGGTCCCTGCCTTTCATCCTCCAACACCTTCCAAAAAACTGGGGGGGGTGCCTATCCGAATCAAAACCTCGTCCACCCAGTCAACATTTTCACCACCTGCCTCCCAAAAAAGAGAGGGGGGTGCCGGTCCGAGTCCGCCCGCATCCCGCCCACCTTGACCCGTCGCTTCCCGACTGGGGGCGAGTCTCCGCTGTTTCCGGGGCCGGTTGTGTGCGAAGGTGCGGGCCGTGGATGGATCGAGCGTCATGCCGGAGCTGCTGGCTCCCGCCGGGGATTGGGAATGCGCGAAGGCCGCTGTCGAGAACGGCGCGGACGCGATCTACTTCGGGCTGGAGCAGTTCAACGCCCGGATGCGCGCCCGCAACTTCACCCAGGCCGACCTCCCCAAACTCATGGAGTTCCTCCACCGGCGCGGCGTCCGCGGTTACGTCACCTTCAATACGCTCCTGTTCCCGGAGGAATTGGAGCAGGCCGAGGGCTATCTGCGCGCCATCATCGCCGCTGGAGTCGATGCCGCCATCGTCCAGGACGTGGGAGCCTGCCGCCTCATCCGGGCGATCTCCCCCGATTTCCCGATCCACGCCTCCACCCAGATGACCGTCACGAGCGCCGTCGGCGTCGAATTCGCCCGCCAGCTCGGATGCCAGCTCGTCGTCCTGGCCCGCGAATGCTCCATCGCCGAAATCGAAAAGATTCGCGCTGCCGGTGCCAGTGCCGCCGAAGCCAGCGCCAGTCTGCCGCTCGAAGTCTTCGTCCACGGAGCCTTGTGCGTCGCCTACTCCGGCCAGTGCCTCACCAGCGAGAGCCTCGGCGGACGCTCCGCCAATCGCGGCGAATGCGCCCAAGCCTGCCGCATGACCTACGACCTGCTTTCGGACGGCCAGGTCGTCCCGCTCGGGGATCGCCGGTACCTGCTCAGCCCGCAGGATTTGGCCGGGCTGGACGTTCTCCCGGAACTCGTCCGGGCTGGAGTAAGTTCCCTGAAAATCGAGGGACGCCTCAAAGCCCCCGAGTATGTGGCCAACATCACGCGGGTCTATCGCCAGGCCCTCGACCGGCTCGCCGCCACCGGCGCCATCGCCGTGCCGCCGCAGGATCGGTACGAAATGGAAATGGCCTTTTCGCGCGGCCTGTTCACCGGCTGGTTTCGCGGGATCGACAATCAGGAGCTGGTGCATGCGCGGTTCGGCAAGAAGCGCGGCGTGCTCATCGGCCGGGTGCGGAAAGTCGGCGATCGCCAAATCCTGATCGCCCGGGAAGGCTCGGTCAAAGCCGGGGACGGCGTCGTCTTCGATCACGGAAAGCCGGACGAACCCGAACAAGGCGGTCGCGTCTACACGGTGGTCGAGCGCGGCCAAGAACTGGCCTTGACCTTTGGGCCGGACGCCGTCGAATTTGCGCGGGTTCATCCGGGCGATCGCGTTTGGAAAACCAGCGATCCCGAGCTGGAACGGCACTGGAAACAGAGCTTCGCCGGCAACCAGCCCCGCTTTCAGCGCCCGCTGGTCATGGAAGTGCATGGCGCGCTGGGCACTCCGCTGACGTTGATCGCCCGCGATGAGGAGGGACACGCCGCCCAAGCGGAATCAACCATTTTATTGGAAGCCGCCCGCACCCAGCCGCTGAGTGAGGCACGGCTGCGCGAACAGCTCGGCCGGTTGGGCGGCACGCCCTTCCGCCTCGAACGGCTGGAGAATCACCTGCCCGATGGCCTGGTTCTCCCCGTCAGCGAGCTGAACCGACTGCGCCGCGAAGCCGTCCGCGAACTCGACGAACGGCGGGCGGCGCCGAAGCGCTGGCAGATGAGCGAAACACCGGCGGTGGCCCGCTGCCTGCCGGAATCCCCGGGTTCGTCGAGCCCGGGCGAGCCGGAACTCATCCCGCTCGTGCGCACGATGGAGCAGCTGGCCGTGGCCATCGAATGCGGTGCGCGCACGATCTACTGCGAATTCGAGAATCCGAAGCGTTACCGCGACGCGGTTTCCCTGGTTCGCTGCGCCGACTGCCGCGGTCCGGCCCCCTCCGTGTGGATCGCGCCGCCCCGGATTTTCAAAACCGGCGAAGAGTGGATTTTGCAGCAAGTGCTCTCCGCCGGCGCCGACGGCTGCCTGGCGCGGAATTACGATCATCTGGCGTTCTTCAAGGATCATCCGCGGCGCGGCGACTTTTCGCTGAATGTCTCCAATGCGATTGCCGGCCGGCATTTCATCGAACGCTGCGGGCTCGACCGCGTGACGGCTTCGTATGACCTGAACGCCGCTCAGCTCGAAGCGTTATTGCGGTCCGCGCCGCCGGGCTGGTTCGAAGTCACCTTGCATCAACACATCCCCATGTTTCACATGGAGCATTGCGTGTTCTGCGCCTTCCTCTCCACCGGCAAGGATTACCGCGACTGCGGCCGCCCCTGCGATACGCACCACGTCCAGCTCCGCGACCGCGTCGGCGCGGTCCATCCGCTCAAAGCCGACGCCGGCTGCCGGAACACCGTGTTCAATGCCCGCGCCCAGACCGGCGCGGAATTCTTCGAACGCTTCCGCGCCGCCGGAGCCCGGCATTTTCGAGTGGAATTCCTCAACGAATCCGCCGATGAAACCCGGCGCACCCTCGCACACTATCGAAAACTGCTCCGCGGCGAAACAACCGGCGCCCAGCTCTGGCGCGAACTCAAACTGCTCAACCAGCTCGGCGTCACCCGCGGCCAGCTCGCCGGCGAACGCGCCGAACCCACGAGCCGGTAGTTGGGATTGCTTAGGCACCGATTGACTCGGCCTATCCGCCGTTTACAGTCTTCTCATGAGTTCGGTCGTCGCTGCCCCTACGCAATGGATCGAGTCCGTCGGGAATCTCAGATTCCCGGCCAAGGCGGACCGCCGCTTGCAGGATTTAATGGGGAGGAACAACGACGGCCTCCTGACCGAAACCGAACGAGAGGAATTGGCCGCGCTTGCCGAGTTGAGCGAGGAATTGGCATTGGTGCGGGCCGAAGCATTCGAGATTCTGGGCAGGCGTCCTGAATGAATCCGAGGAGCGATCTCGCAACCGCGATCCGTGAGCGAGCGTCCGACAGGTGCCAGTATTGCCTCATCCATCAAAGCCTGCAGGGAGCTTCATTCCACATTGAGCACGTCGTTCCAAAGTCCCGTGGCGGTTTGAGCGCCATGGACAACCTCGTTTTGGCGTGCCCAAGCTGCAATCTGCACAAATCCGACCGAACAGAGGCGGCTGATCCAGTCAGTGGAAATATTGTTCCATTCTTTCACCCCGCCAAACAGGACTGGATCGAACACTTTCGCCACGAAGGACCTCATGTCGTCGGGAAAACACCGATCGGACGTGCGACGGTGGCCGCCTTGCAAATGAATCACCCTCGACGGCTGCGGATTCGTGCGGTCGAAGCCAGGTTCGGGCTCTACCCACCCTGACCGCGCTTTCGATCGGGCTCGTCTTCGACAGCGGCACTTTCCGAAGCGGATGGTGGGTCGGCCGCTTCCGATCCAGCGATGAGCACCACAAACTCGCCCTTAAGTTTTCGCTTTTGGCAGAGCGCAAGCAATTCTGCCGGCGAGCCGTGCAGAAATTCTTCGAATTTCTTGGTCAATTCCCGCGCCAGGACGACGGTGCGCTCGGGCATAGTTTCGGCGAGTTCTTCGAGAAGTTTCTCAATGCGATATGGAGATTCGTAAAGAACGACGGTCTCGGGCAGATCCCGGAGCCGTTCCAGTTCGCGGCGGCGCTGGCCGGACTTGTGGGGGAGAAAGCCGACAAAGGTGAACGCGCGCGTCTCGAGCCCGCTCGCCGTCAGCCCGGCGATCAGCGCACAAGCCCCCGGGACCGCTTCCACGCGCCGGCCCGCGGCCCGCGCGGCCCGCACGACGCGTTCACCGGGATCGCTGATGCCCGGCGATCCGGCGTCCGTCACCAGCGCCACCTTCTCGCCACGGGCGAGCCGATCCAGGATTTCCTCGCTCCGGCGGGCTTCGTTAAACTTGAAGTAGCTCAGCAACGGTTTCTTGATGCCGTAATGGTGCAACAGCGCGCCGGTGTGCCGGGTATCCTCGGCCGCCACTACGTCGCATTCGCGCAAGGTCCTCAGCGCACGCAGCGTGATGTCCTCTAAATTGCCGATGGGCGTGGCGACCAGGTAGAGCGTTCCCGGGATGAGCGGCGGAAGGGGCGAGGCCGCGGAAGGTTTCGAGGTGGAAAGATCCGGGCTAGAGGGCATGGGCGTCGCCATCGCCGCGCGGTTCCAGAGCGGCGCGGTACAGAGCGAGGAAATCGGCGGTGGAAACAGGACGGGGGTTGAAGCTGGCCGTCCACTGCTGCGACGCTTCCTGGGCCAGCGCCGGGAGATCGCGGTCCGCCACCCCGCAATGCGCCAGGGAACGCGGAAAGCCCGCCAGGTTCAGGAACGCCTCGAGCCGGTGAACCAGCGCCTCGACCGCGTTGTCCTCGCCCTCGCTCACGCACGCCAGTTCCGGCGCGGACGCCAGCTCGGCATAAGCCCGGCGCGCGAAGGCATCGCCCGCGTTGAAACGGACGATGTGCGGCAGCATCATCCCCACCGCCTGGCCATGCACGATTCCGTGATGGGCGGTGAGCGGGTTGGCCGCCGAGTGCGCCGCCCCGAGCATGCTGTTCTCGATGGCCGTGCCGGCGAACGCGGCCCCGAGCAGCATGCGGCCCCGCGAGTCCGCGTCCTGTGGATGCCGCAACACGGCGGGGAAACTCGCCACGCAAAGCTTCAATGCTTCGTGCGAATACATCAGCGAAAGAGCGTTCCTCTTTTTCGTCACGGCGGTCTCGACAGCATGTGCAATGGCATCGATGCCCGTGCAAGCGGTGACGCGCGCCGGTTGCGAAAGCGTGAGCAGCGGATCGAGAATCGCCACTTTGGCCGCCGCCTTCGGGTCGCCACACGCCATCTTGGCATGCGTCTGATCGTCGGCGATCAGCGCGAAAGACTGGCATTCGCTGCCCGTGCCGGCCGTGGTCGGAATCGCGATCAAAGGCAACATCGGCTTGGTTGCCTTGCCGACGCCCCAGTAGTCCTGGATGCGGCCGCCGTTGGTCAGCAGAAAGTTGCAGCCTTTGGCCGTGTCCATCGCGCTGCCGCCGCCGAGGCCGACAATAAAATTGACCTGCCCGGCCCGCGCGATTTCCAAGCAGCGAGCTACGGTGGCGGTGGTGGGATTTTCATCGGCTCCGTCGAATTCAGTGACGGACAATCCGGCCTCCTCGAGCGACCCGCGGATGCGGGCGGCATGCCCCGCCGCGACGATTCCCGGATCGGTGACCAACAGCACGCGTTCCGCCCCGTATTCGCGGGCCAAATTTCCGATGCGAGCGCTGCTGCCCTTGCCAAAGACGAGGCGCACCCGTGCCGAGTGGTCGAACGGTTCGACACACCCCAGCGGCATCAACGGCACGGGATTCGGGCTTGGGCTCATCGCTCGCCGTTTTGGACTGCCCTCACGCCTCCGCCATTCAAACGACCCCTTCGATGGAGCGGCGTTTGTAGAGGAACTCGAACATGTTCCCCTCGTGCGGCTGATCCCACGAAATCTTCATCGTCGAGATCGGGCCGATGTTCAGACGGTCGATGTGCGGGCAGGCGATCAGCGATTCGATGAAATTCTTGTCGCGCGTGATGGCCGAAACGGCCAGGGAGTAGCCGATCTGTTTGAGCATGTCGGCTTGCGGCACGGTCACGACGCTGGCGTAAGGGCAGAGAAACTCTTTGTTGGCCAGCGGGTGGTTGAACGAATCGCACAAGACGATCGTTGGGCGCAGGTAAACGCCGCCGTCCAACGAGACCTTGCGCGGCCCCTGGCGATGCGGGGCGGTCATTTCTTCGGCTCCGGGAGTCTTTAGTCCCTCTTCGATGGCGCTATCGATGAAGTCGGCCATCTTGACATTCGCGAAGCCCGACAGCCGGGCGGCGTTATCCGTGGGCGGCAAGGGGGCGATCGGTCCCAGCTTTTTGGCGAGCGCTTCGGCGATCTCGCGGGCGAAGCGCGGGACGACCACGGCCGACGCATTGATGCAGCTCCGTCCGCCATTGTCCGAAATCGCTCCGGCGATCAGGTCGATGAACTCGGGCCAGCGCTCGATTTCGTCCTCGCCGATCAGAATCTTGCTGTAGCCCGGTCCATGCACCTGGATGCTCGGATTATTGGCGTACTGGGCCGTGGTGTTCTTGTCCCCGAAAATGAGCGCCCGCCCGCATGATTTGAGGATTTCCCCGGCGCCTTCATGATCCGTCGGATAGAAGCCGAATGCTTCCGGCGGGCAGCCTGCGGCAATGAACGCCTGGATCAGGCGGTACGGTGTCCAGGGCTCTTCGCGTCCCGGCTTGATGACCACTGGAATCTTGAGCGGAATCGCGGGCAGCCAGAGCGAATTCACAGCCGGCGAATTGCTCGGCATCACCAGCCCCAGGGCAGCCGTACGCGGAAAGAAACAAACCCGGCAGCCATTCTGCTCGCCGATTCCGCCATCGAGAATGTCCAGCCGAAGCCCGCGCGACAGCCCGTTCAACACTTCCCGCATGTGCGTCAGCGCATCGTTAATGCGCTGCATGTTGCGGCGCACCATATTGTGCGGCAGCCCGCTCGTGCGCGACAACGTCTCGATATACTGCTGCGGTGATTGCGTGTGGCCTTTGTCCCCCAGCGGGAGCGTGCCGCTCAAGAAGTGGCCGGCCGCCTGGGTGCAAATCTCGAGCAGTTGCGCCACGCTAAAGCGCCGGAGCGAGGCCCGCGATTCCTCGATGCGCGCGAGGTCCTTGCGAACGATGCCCGCATTGACTTGGCTGATCGACGCCAGCGCCGCGCCCGTCCGGTGGTCGGCGAGATCGACCTTATCGAGGCTTTCGTAAGCGCGCCCGCGCCGCAGCGCCGGGAGGTGTGGAATAGCGGTCATGTTTCGGTAAATTTAGAAGACAAGCCAAGTGAATGCTGTCAGAATCGGTTAGGGAATCGCCTGGCCGACCTGATCCACTGGAGTTGCACGGCGCGACGCGTCTTCCGCATTCCGCCCGTCCGGGTTCGACGCCACGATCCTGATTTCATCAACGAAGCGATAGGCGCCGCTTGCTCTCAGCAGACGCTCTTCCTCGTCGAGCAGAACCGAAAAGCGGTGAGGATCGAAACCGGTCTGCTCGGCCATCGAATTTCTGACTCTGCGTATTTCGGCCAAAATCGGGTCATTCATAGACGTTTTCGCCCAATAATTGCATGGGAGTAATGACTTGGGGAAGGGGCAGTCCCAAGGTGGCGTTGACCGAACGCATGTGCTCGATCTTGTTTACATTCGCGAGATGAACGCAGTTCCATGTGAGCAATATATCGCAATGGTAATGGGAGGCAAAAGCGAGGTGGAACGCATCGCCCAGGGCGCGCGACGGCATCAGGAAGCGTTGCACATACGTGGCCGCGATGAGTTCGATCTCGGCGGTTTTCGCGAGCATCGGGACGGCTTGCAGCAAGGCCAGCTTCTCGGACTTGCGCGGGTGATCGCCGTTCCTCAACTCGGAAGTCACCATCGCGGAGGTGTATAACTCGTAATCGCTTCGATGATGATCCCACCAGCGGCGCGTCCAATTCCCGCGCACCAACATTTCCAGTTCCTCGCGCTCGTTGTAGTAGAAACTTGGAATCGTGGTCTCGATATAAACGCGGTGTCGCACTCAATAAACACCCTCGACGATCGTCTTCTCCATCGCGCCGAAGGGGCGGACTTCCGCCACGCCATCCCAGGGGTAGAGGCCGCATGGTTCCTTGCGGATGGCCTCGTCCCGTTCGAGGAAGCGCGGCATGAAAAACTCGCGCGTCAACGTGGTTAGTTCCACCCGGCCCCACTCGCCGTAATTCTTCGTTTCGTCCGTGTTGTTCGGATTGACGATGCGCAAGACGGCACGCGGCTGCGGCGCGTGGTACGTGATCGAGTAGTTGTCCTCCGGCTTGATCGGCCGGCTCGCGGCCAAGCCCATCAGGGTGTTGCCGTAGGTCGGCGCGAAACCGATGCGGTTCTCCAGCACTTCCTCGACGAGAAACCGGGTGTACTGCGGATTCATCGTGGTGCCGCCGCAGAACACCCCGCGAATGCCGGCATCCCATAAATTCACCTTCTCGCCCAGCGCCTCGAGCAGTTTCGGCGTCGTGAAAAGCGCGCTCACCTTGCGGTGCTTCAGGATGGTCACCGCCTGGTCCACCACATGCTCCATGTAGGCCTTGGCCTGATCGTACAATTTGTTCGAAAGCACTTTCTTAACCCAGCGCGGATCGAGATCGACAAAGTAGCAGGAACAGCCGCGGACATTAGCCAAATGCTCGATCGCCAGGCGCAAACGGCGTGGCCCGGTCGGCCCGACCATCAACCAATAATGATTGCGGGGGAAGTGCTCGTCCGAAATCTTTTCGGAAAACTCGCTGTAATCCACGCGGAAATCGTCCCAACCGATGCGTTGCTTGGGCATGCCGGTGGTGCCGCCCGTCTCGAAAATGTTGAACGGCCGGCCTTTGAACTTGGCGGGCACCCAAACTTCCGGCTGCAGGTCGCGCAGCCATTCATCCTGGAAATGGGGGAACTTCTTTACATCGGCGATCGTCCGGATGTCCTGGCGCGGATCCCAGCCAGCCTTCTTGGCCCAATCGAGCCAGAAGGGGCACCCGGATTCGGGGGAGAAGTGCCATTGGATGATTTCCCGGAGATGCGCGTCGAGTTTTTCCTGGGCGGCTTGCATCGCCTGAGACGAAGGAGTGTCGTTGCTCATGGATCAATGATTCGGGGGCTACTTCTTCAATTCCACCTTTTGCGGTTGATCGCCGACGGCTTTGGCGCGGGCCTCGTCGTGGAAGGCGTAGAGGTGCGTATTGCTCGCCACGTAAACCACACCGTTCGCCACGACCGGGGTCGAATAGACCGGAGCCCCGAGATTCGTCTCGCTCAGCACTTTCTTGGTCTTGCTCGCTTCCAGGACGACGAAATCGCCATCCTCGTCGCCGACATACACCTTCCCGTCCGCGGCAAAGGTCGAGCCCCACATGTGCGCCTTCATGTCGTGCGTCCAATAGTGTTCGCCGGTGTCGGCGTTGAGGCAGTAGACAAAGCCGGAAAAGTCGGCGACGAACAGCAGGCCCTCGGGCGTGATCGAGACGGTCGAAATGCTGCGATTGATCTTGTTGAAGCTCCAGATCTTCGCGGTTTTGGTCACGTCGCCGGTTTTGGTCGGATCAATGCAGACGAGATTGCCGACACCCTCGCCATGTTCCGGGTCTTGCCCGATGGCCACGTAAACGCGGCCTTTCCAGAGCACCGGCGTCGAATTGATCTCGCTCGGTCCATCCGCTGCTGGGTACCGGATCTTCTTTCCGTCCTTTTCCTTATACTCGGGCGGATTGCAGTCGAACCACCAAATCCGCTTCAGCAAGCTCACATCGCCTTCCTTGACCGGAGTTGGATCGAAAGCGTAGCACACGCCATCGCCGCCTCCGAAAAAGATTTGCGGCTTGCCGTTGACCAACCCCGTCGAAGGGGAACTCCACTGGCCATGATAAATCTTCGGGCCGATCTCGGCGTCATCCTCGCCCAGCAATTCGCCGGTTTTCTTGTCCAGGGCGATGAAGCTGGGGGATAACGGCGACGGGATGTTCGAGTGGGTCCAATCCTGGCCGTTCGAAGTGCAGGCGTAGACAATGTCGCCCAGGATCAAGACCGAGCAATTCGACGCGTTGTGGGGAAAAACCCCCAGGTCGTCCATCATGTCGTAGACCCAGATGATGTCCGCATCGCGCGGGCCAAGGGTCGCCTTGGGCTTGCCCGGCCCCACCACATACTGGGCTTCGTCCTGGAAGCCCTGGTTGCCGTTGGCCAGCCCGTTGACATCCAGGCACATCACCTCGCAACGGCTGGTGACGATATACACGCGGTCGCCCTCGACCGTCGGCGAAGAGAGCAGGCCGAGGTTCTCCCAATCGTTGACCTTGCCGGATGCGAGTTTCGGCACGATAAGCTGCCAGATAAAATCCCCGGTCTTCTCGTCGAACACCATCATGATGCTGCGATCCCCTTCGTGCCGGGCATCGCGGGGCGAATCGTTGTTCGTCCCGGTAAAGACCTTGCCATTGGCGATGGTGGCATTGCCGTAGCTCTGCGAACCGAGTTTCGCCGCCCACTTGACGTTTTTCGTCGTGCTCAGGTCGATCTCTTCCGTGCCGGATTTCAGTTTGCCGGGCTCGAACCGGTCGGGCAGCCCCTTGGCCGACGAGTACATATTTCGTTGCGGCGTCCCGCCCCATTGCGGCCAGTCGTCCGCTTGAATCGGAAAGAGCGCCAGGGCCAGCGCCCCGGTCAGAAGGATCGTGTTTGCGCGCATAAGCAGTCGCTTCGTTATTGGTTCTTGGTCACGAGGATATTGTCGATGAAAACGCGCTGTTCCTGGGGCGCAAAGCCGAACAGGCCGGGCGCGCCATTCCGGTGCGCGGTCTTGTGCGGCACTTCCAGCAGCCAGCCTTCGGGCTCGGGATCGCCCTTCTTCCAAGCTTTGGCGCGGACAATTCCGCTGCCATCCGGTTGCGTATCCACGCGGGCCTTCAAGCGGTACCAGGTATTGGGCGACCACCGGAAATTCGGCGCGGCGGTTCCTTCCGGCACGCGCAGCCGCTCGAAATTGGAACTGATCTCGATCTTCTGGTCGTTGCCCTTCAGCACAATCATGTACCGCTGGTTGATCACGCCGACTTCGGACATCTTGCGGCGGCTGCCTTCGCTCATCACGTCCGCCTCGATCGTATAGTCATGCAACGAAGGCGAGCCGATGAACGCCGTGCCGCGCTGGAAAAACTTGTTGTCGATCGTCTTGACCAGCGCATTGTTCGAGTCCTTGTCGCGCACGTCGAACCGCACGCGCGCCCCGATCCAGGGCAACGGCGGATAGGCGAACGCCGTGGGCTGCTCCACCGTGTTCGTGGTCGTCTCGGTCAGCTTCAAACTTTGGAAATCTTCCGAGATCGGCAAACCGGGGAGAATCCGCCCGCGGATCGTCCCGGTTAGATTACCGGAAGTCGCCTGGAACGCTCCCGCCGAAGCGACGGACTGCTTGGCCGCGACGATCTGTCCCGCCGCATTGAACTCGGCGTTCATGAAGCTTCGCACGCGCGCCGTCGGGGGCACGTAGGCCGCCCATTTTACGGTCTTGGGATCGATCTCCTGGCCCGTCGCAAAACCGTTCGCATCGAGCGCCCGGATGCGGAAGGAATGCGTCTCCCCCGGCTCAAGCAGCACTTCCGAAGGAACGATCTGCAGTTGAGCCGCCGGGCCGGGCTTGGGCCACGCCACCGGAGTCGCTTTGACCAGTCCGGGATTATTCCCTTTCTTCCCGAAGCAGTAAAACTTCTTGGTGGTTTGGAGGTAGACCTTGCCGTTATACGCGGTCGGCGAGCCGAAGCAGCGTCCTTCCAGGGAGGTATGAGAAAGTATCTCCGCCTTGTCCGCGCCGGGTTTGATGACGTAAATCGCGCCGCGCGTGCCGGCTTCGCTCGGATTCGTTTCCTTGCTCCGGGGGTCGTCGAGAATCGGCACGTAAATCTTTCCGTCCGCGTACACGGGGCATGAGTTCCGCTGCTCGATGCCGATCGGTATTTCCCAAGCCATCTTGCCGGTCCGGGCATCGACGGCCACCAGATTGCCCTTCTCCAGCACGGCGTAAACACGGTCGCCCTCGATGATCGGAGAGCTGGTGGAGCTGGACAAATCGGCGCTCCAGAGTTCGACCTGGCTGCGTTCGACGATCACTGGCCCCGCCGCGCTATTGGTCGGGCTAACGCGCGGAATGGACATCGCCACCATCTGACCCGGCTCGTACGGAGTTCCGTAAATCGCGATCACCTTGTCGTTGTTGTGGACGACCACCGTGGCGTTGATCCCCGCCTTGGCCATCGGAATCCGCCACAATCCCTCGCCGGTGCGCGCGTTCGCGCAAAAGATGCTGCCATCTCCGGTGCTCGCGATAAAGACGCGCCGGCCGTCCAGAAAAGTCAGATACGGCTGGGAAAAGGAGTTATCCATCGGCCGCGCTCCGGTTTGCGCGGCCCAGACCAATTCCCCCGTCTTCTTGTCGAACGCGTAGAACCGGTCGCCCGCGACGCCTTGGCCGCCCCAATTGGCGGTGATGCCCCGGGTGATCACCAGATCCTGATCCACGATCGGCGACGCGGTGCGTCCGTTGGGAAAGGTCAGCCGTCCGTATAGCTCCATCATCGGGAGACTCCACACCGGCTTTCCGTCGGGCGAAAAGGCGGCGAGAATCCCCTGCGTCCCCTGCATGTAGACATTGCCCGTTTCGGGATCGATCACTGGATTCGAAGACGCGTAGCGCAGGTAAATGATGTCGCTCAGGTAATCGTTATACGCCTGAAACCAAAGTTCGCGGCCCGTTTCGGCGTCGAAACACGCCACGCCTTCCTTCAAGTCGGGCCCATCTGAATCCCGGTAACCCAGAATGTACGCCTTGCCATTCGCCACCACCGCGGTGGATGCGCCTGGAAAGTCCACGGACCACAGGGCTTCCTCGGCGGCGATCTTGTCGGGCAATCCCGTTTCCCGCGACACGCCCTGCTGTTCGGGGCCGCGCCAGCCGAGCCAGCCCTCCACGGGCGCGGCCTGGGTGAAACCTGAGGCGGCGATGAATCCGATGCTCCCGGCCAATGAAAGTAAACGCTTCATAAAATCAGGCAGAACTCTCCCGCTTGTCATGACTCCCGGCACGCGCCGAATATTCCCGCCTCCGGAAAAGATTGCAAATAAATAATACCTATACGTATTATTTTCCCGTTCGCTTTGCCATGCCCGAACCGAAAACAACCGGACGTTTGCCGATCGATTCGCCCCGCCGCCGCCGCCTCCCGCTGCTGCTTCGCCAGGCGTGGTACAGCCTCAATCAAGCCTTCCGCCGGCGCTTGCTGCCCCTCGGCATCACTCCGGATCAATTCACGGTCCTGCGCACCATGATCGAAGCGGGCGATGCCGGCCTCACTCAGCGCGAGCTGGCCCAAGCCATTACCAGCGACCCGAACACCATCGCCTCCCTGCTCGAGCGCATGGAAAGCGCCGGCTTTCTCGAACGCCATCGCGACCCCGCCGACGGCCGCGCCCGCCGCATCCGCCTGCTCCCCTCGGGGCGGCAGACGCATCAGCTCGCCCGCAACCTCGCCGTGCAGCTCCAATCGGAAATCCTGGAATCCCTGCCTGAACCGGACCGCGAGCCCTTCCTGGAGAATCTGGAAAAGGTGGCCCAAGCCAGCCAGCAGGCCGCCCAGCAATCACCCAAGGGACGCCCCGAATAGACGCCCCGGCATCGGCTCGAACGACCAGAGAGTTTCTCGGCGCCTTATACCGATTCGGTGAATATACCGGTGGAACTGGGCACCCAATCACCGGACTTTTGCTCTCCCTCGCCCCATTCGATGGGGAGAGGGTTGGGGTGAGGGGTTGCCACCGTTTTACCAACCAATATCCGCAGTTCGTATTAGCCGAGGTCGGCATTCGATTTCCCGGAACTCCTCGTCCCGAGGAAATGTTCGACGAACAGCAGCCCCCCCGTACCGGCCCGGCGCAAGATCTGGAGCAGTTCGTCGGCGGAAGAGACTTCTTCCAATTGTTCCTGAATGAACCACTGGAGCGAGTTCTGCGTAAAGCGGTCGCCCTCCTTCTCCGCCAGGCTCAGCAAGGCCTTGATCGAATCGGTCACCTTCAGCTCGTGATCGAGTGCCAGGTGCGCCGCTTCTTCAGGGGATTTGAACTTGCACTTCGGCGCGGGAATGGCCGGAAGCTCCAGCGGCTGGCCGGCATCCAGGAGAAACTTGATGAAACGGTGGGCATGGGTCCGTTCTTCATTCGCCTGCTGGGCGAAGTGAGCCTGCAAGCGGGGCAGGCCTTCCAGGCGAAACCACGCGGAGATCGCCTCGTACTGCAGCGAGGCGAGGAATTCGAGCCCGATCTGGGCGTTAATGGCGGCGGCGACTTTGGACGAAATGAGCGGCGTCATGCCCCACTCTTACCGCCCCTTGGCGGCTGCGGCAAGCCACCCTTTGGCGGCGGAGACCGTCCCGCTCGCCGCGCGCGCACCCTTGCTCTGGCGCACGGGCCGCGCGCTCTGGCGGAACCCGGCCAACTGCTGCTGCAGATTCAGAAAATGTTCGAACTGTTTGGCGCTCACGAGGGCAATCTAGGCCCGCCCGCTCGGACCGCGCTATCCCGCGTTTGCGAAAATGTGGCGGCAAATTGCGCTCCCGTTCCCCGGGTAGGACGGCCGTCTCGGCTGTCCCCGACGGGCGTCTCGCCCGTCGCCAGCCCCGTCCTTCCGTAAATCCCCCTTTTTGTCCTCCACGCCCATCCCCCCCTCGAATCCACCCCGAATCCACCCTCCCGCCACCCCTGCGGCCCCTCCGCCAGCCCAAGAATAATCGAAAAAATCTGATTGAGTAGGACAGTATTTGGCAGACCTGTCCCCTATGCTTCCCACGCACAAGTTGCATAAACATATGAATGAAACCAAAGGCCCACTCCCCCTCGCCAGCCCGCCCGTTCCATGCCGCCACCACCCGAAAACCCCCGCCATTCCGCAAATTCCACGAATTCCACCACCCCATTCCTCGGTGCCCTCACACGCCGCTGACCAGCCGTTCAGCGCTCTGCTGGGGCACGCGCGCCCTCGCGTGCTCCCGTCCGGTGCCTCGCCGGACGGCCTCGGACGTCGGCCAACGCCACGGCTCCTGACTGGCCGGTATCAGCGCCTCTGATTCCGATGGCGCGAGCTTGCTCTCAGCGAACAGGAGGAGCACTATCCCTATCATGAAAGCATGCCGATCTCTATTATTGAGCTTCCTGGTCGTGTCGACCCTGACCGCTTCCGACTCCTCCCACCGGCGGCCGGACGAGCAGTTGCCCAAGGCGATGCACACGAAAATGGACGAACTCCCGACCATCCGGGTCGGACAAAAGGCCGGCGACCTCGTCGGCACGGATGTCCGGGTTCTCCAGGCGGCGGTCGATTATGTCGCGGGGCTGGGCGGCGGCACGGTCGAGATCGGCGAGGGCGAATACGCCATGACGGACTCGCTGCACCTGCGCTCCCATGTCTGGGTGCGGGGCGTGCCCGGGAAAACGGTCCTGAAAAAGGCCAAAGGCTACGCCTCCCCCCTCGCCGTGGACGGCGACTACGGCGAGGAGCAAGTCACCCTCGTCGCGCCGGAGGGGTTTCGCCCCGGCTACGGCATCGCCGTCTGGGACAAATCGTCCGGCGGCTTTCATACCACGGTCGGCCGCATCACCGGCCAGCGCGGCAATGTCTTCGCCATCGATATGCCCTTGAACGCCGACTGCATGGTGGCCGGCGGCGCCCAGGCCGCCACCGTCTTCCCCGTCGTCAGCGGCAGCCACATCGAAGGGGCCCGCGTGGAAGGGTTGGTCATCGATGGCAACAAGGCCGAAAATGTTCACCTGAACGGCTGCCGCGGCGCGGGCATCTTCCTCTATCGGGGCTTCGGAACGATCATCCGCCACTGCACCGTTCGGAACTTCAACGGGGACGGCATCAGCTTCCAGCAATCCAACGACGTGGTCGTGGAAGATTGCGTGAGCGAGGACAACAACGGCCTCGGCCTCCATCCCGGCAGCGGTTCCCAACGGGCCTCGGTGCGCCGTTGCACCGCGCGCCGCAATGGCGAGGACGGCCTGTTCCTCTGCTGGCGTGTCCGTTACGGCACGTTCGAGAAGAACATTCTGGAGGATAACGGCCGGTACGGCATCTCGATCGGCCACAAGGACACCGACAATCTCCTGGCCGGGAACGAAGTCCGGGCCAACCGGCAGGAAGGCATTTTCTTCCGCAACGAAACGGAAGGCATGGCCGGTCACCGCAATCGCCTGGAAAACAACCTGATCGAAAACAACGGCCGGACCGAACCCGCGGCCGGCATCCGCATCCGGGGCGAAACCCGCGACCTCCTCTTCAAGAATAACATCGTGCGCGACACCCGCGCCCCCGCCGAACGCCGGCAGACGGTCGGCATCCGCATTGACGAACAAGCCTCCGATATCCGCCTCGAAGACAACGAGATCGCCGCTCCGACCCCGATCGACGATCGCCGCCCCGCCGCACGCAAGTAGCGCAGCCCGCGACCGGCTCGATTACTCGACAAGCTGCAGGCTGATCAAGTCGCCGCCGGCCGCCTTCAGCCCGTCGCGCAGATAAAGCCGCCCGTCCGCATAGGCCGGGTTGCACCAATTGACGCCGCACACCTGGGTCTGCCCCAGCTCGGTAAACTTCTCCGGACTGGCCCGGAAAAGAAAGAGCAGCCCCGAGTCGGTCAGGCAGAGGATGTTCTCCCCGAGCACCAGAAATCCGCCGTACGCCTTGTCCGCGGAAGTCACGAACAGGCCGTCCTGCGACCAAACTTCCCGTCCGGTGGCGATCTCCACGCAGATCAGGTTTTTGCGCGGCCCCAGCCCGTACAGAAGTTTTCCGACCGCGACCGGGCTGGCGAAGTTCATCGCGGTTTCTTTCGAGAGCCAAGCCTGCTCCGCCTTGAACCCCGCTCCTTCCTTCCGGATGCGCGTGCCGATCATCCCCACCTGGTGGGAGGACACCACTACCACGTCGTCATGCCAGACCGGCGCCGTCACATGCCGCGCAAAGGCCGTCTTGATCGGAACCCTCCAGAGCAGCGCACCCGACTCCGGATCCAGGCCGATCAAACCTTCCGCCGTAAAACAAACCAGATGATCCGCGCCGGCCAGACGCGCCAAGGCGGGTGAACCATAGGCGGCCTGGTCGTTCTGACTCCTCCAGATCAACTCGCCCGTGCGCTTGTTCAGGCAGACGATGCCCGAGCCATTCGTGCCGCCGGCCTGGGCGAAAAGCCGTTCCCCTACGATCAGAGGCGTGCCGTTGTTGCCGTGGCGCGAAGCCCCGGGCGCGTTTCCTTTCTCCCCGATGAAGGTCGCCCCGAAATCGGTGAGATAGCTAACCGCCCAGATCGGCTGTCCATCCGCCAGGTTCAAGCACACCAGCTTTCCCCGGCAGGAAACCACATAAGCCCGGGCTTCATCCGCCAGCGGCGTGCAGCGGGGTCCGGACGGCCCCTGGCCGTCCGCAAACGTTTCGTCGATCTCCACCTGCCAGAGCGCCCGGCCGGATTCGCGCTCGACCGCCCGCAAGAGTTCCTTCCCGCCGCTGGCATCGCCAATCAAGACGATCTTCCCCGCGACCACCGGGGAAGCCAGTCCGGGGCCGAGCTTGAGCTTCCACACGCTTTTCGGTTCGAGCGGAAGTTGCTTGGGCATCGCTTGCCCCGCTGGCGCATGGCCGTCCCGGGTCGGCCCCCGCCAAGCCGGCCAATCCGCCGCCCACGCCCCCATCGCCAGCCCTCCAGCCAGCCCAGCCGCGCACAATAAATGCACCATCGAACGCATCATGATCTTGAGGCATCCAACCTGCTGGGACGCCGGTCCAAATGCAACCGTTTCCGACAATGCAACCGTTTCCGACAATGCAACCGTTTCCGACAATGCAACCGTTTCCGCCGACGATGGGCGGATTCCGGCACCGGAGAATGGCAGCGCGGGAGGCCCGCCAGATTTTCATGGCTGAATCGGGGACTTCCGGCGAAAATGGGGAACGCGGATGACGGAGCCGATGATCCAGGTGGAGGAATTGACGAAGCGTTACGCCGGCACGCTGGCGGTCGACGACGTCTCGTTCTGGGTGGGCCGTGGCGAGATCGTGGGGCTGCTGGGGCCGAACGGCGCGGGCAAAAGCAGCATCCTGCGGATTCTCTCGGGATTCATGCCGGCGACTTCCGGGACCGTGCGGATTGCCGGCCTGGATGTCTTCCGCGACGCGCGGGAGGTCCGCCGCCGCGTCGGCTACATGCCGGAGAACAACCCGCTGATTCCCGAGATGCGCGTCCGCGAGTATCTGCGCTTCCGGGCGCGGCTGAAAGGGCTGAGCTTCGGCCAGAGCCGGGAACGGGTGAACGTGGTGATCGAACAATGCGGGTTGGAAGATGTCTACAAGCGGATCGTGGGACAGCTTTCGAAGGGATACAAACAGCGGGTGGGTCTGGCGGATGCCTTGGTGCATGAGCCCGATCTCATCATCCTTGATGAACCGACCATCGGCCTGGACCCCAACCAATTGCGATCCGTGCGGATGCTCATCAAGGAATTGGGCGGCCGGCACACCGTGCTGCTTTCGACCCACATCCTTCCCGAAGTGGAAATGACCTGCACCCAGGTGCTGATTTTGAACAAGGGGCAAATCCTGGCCGCCGACACCGCCGATAACCTCCGCAAGCGGGTGTTCAAGGCCGGGCCCGTGTTGTGCGAGATTGCCGCGCCGGTGACCGATTTGATGCAAGCCTGGGGCGAGCTGGACTCGGTGCTCCACGCCGACATCGCGGCCGCCGACGGAGAGTTCCAACGCTGCACCCTGACGCCGAGCGACGGGGTGGATCTGCGGCCGATCGTCTTTCAGATCGCGGCGGCGAGGGGCTGGAAGCTGCGCGAACTGACGCGCGGCCGGCATACGCTGGAGGATATCTTCATCAAGGTCACGCGGGGCGAGGAGGAGGCGATCTGATGCAAGCGTTCGTGACGCTCGTCCGGCGGGAACTCGGCAGCCATTTTCTTTCGGTCTCCGGTTACGTGATCATGGGCACGGTGCTGCTGCTGCTCGGTTTCGGCCTGGCGGACATGCTGGCCAAGATCAATGGCAGCGCGATGGAAGCGCCGATGACGGAGGTCTTCTACGTCACCCTCTATTTCTGGGTCGTCCTGTTGCTGACCACGCCGGTAATCACGATGCGAACCTTCGCCCTCGAGAAGTTTTCCGGCACGTTCGAAACGCTCATGACCACGCCGGTCACCGACCGCGTGGTGGTGCTGGCGAAGTTCTGCGGCTCGATGATCTTTTACGCCTGCGCCTGGCTGCCGCTCATTGGGTACATGCTGCTGCTCCAGCGCTTCCTCAAGAACCCCTCGACCGGGTTCGAACCCGCGACCCTGGGAACCACGTTCCTCGGCATTCTCCTGGTAGGAGGGCTCTACATCGCGATGGGCTGCCTGGCCTCCGCGCTGAGCCGAAGCCAGTTGATCGCGGCGGCCCTGAGCTACGCGCTGGGCTTGACGTTGTTCCTGCTGAGCCTGCGGTCGCTTGTGCCGGTGCCCGCAAGCGGGTGGGAGACGGCGGTGTTCGCGCACCTGGCGATGACCGAACACATGCAGGATTTCGCGGCGGGGGTCCTCACCCTCTCGAGCCTGACCTATTATACGACGCTGACGGCTTTTTTCCTGTTCGTGACCTGCCGGGTGATCGAAAGCCAGCGCTGGAAGTGACGTGATGCAACCCTCCACCGAACAGGAGCTGCCCCCCAGTTTTTCGCCGCGGAAGCGATGGAGCATCGCCTTTCACGAGGGGCTGTCGGTCGTCGCGGCTTTGGCGATCGTCATCATGCTGAACTACCTCTCGCACCGGCATGACGAACGGTTTTATCTCAGCCAGGCGGCGGCGCAGAAGCTCACGCCGCTCACGCTGCAAGTGCTGGCGGGCATCACCAACAAGGTGAAGGCGATCGTCTTTTTCGATCGGCGGGAACCGCTGTTCGGATCCGTTTCCGCCCTGATCAAGGAGTATCAGGCGCACTGCCCTTTTCTTGAGGTCGAGTTTATCGACTATCGCATGCCGGGCCGGGCTGAGGCGGTGCGGAACCAGTACAAGCTCGCGCTGGGCGCGGAGGGCAGCCGGATCATTTTCGATGCGAACGGCCAGGTGCGAACCGTGATGGGCACCGAACTTTCGGAGTACGGGGTCGACGAAGCCAAGGAGATCAAGCGGACCGGGTTCAAGGGCGAGCAACTTTTTACGACGGCCATCGCGAACATTACCCAGGCCAAAGCCCTCACGGCCTATTACTTGCAGGGGCACGGGGAGCATGAAGCCTTCGGGTCCCAGGCGGAGACCGGCGAGCGCGGTTACGGCCGGTTGGTGAATCAGCTTCGCAACAACAACATCGAGGTGAAACCGCTCACGTCGCTCCTCGCTTCCGGGGTGCCGGCGGATTGCGGCATTCTGATCATCGCCGGTCCGGAGCATCCCTTCGAAGCTCAAGAAATCGTCTGGATCGAGAAGTACCTGACCCAGGGCGGCCGCATGATGGTGCTCTTCAGCGCCGCCGCCTTGACCGTCCGCACCGGGCTCGAGGACTTGCTGGCCCGGTGGAACGTCGAGGTGGGAGTGAACCGGGTGCAGGACCCGCGGCAGACGCAAGCGGGCGATGTGCTGGTGGCTTCGAAATTCGGCGTGCATCCGATCGTCCGGCCCTTGCTGCGATCGAGCGTCGATGTGGTGGCGCCGCGGACGGTCTCGGCTCGGCGGGGCCAGCAGGCCAGCGCCGATTTGCCGAAAGTCGTCGAGTTGGTCTTCACGAGCGACAGCGGCCGGGTGCTGGTGCCGCGGGGCGAGAACCGGTGGTCGGTGCAGATGGAGGGGAGCGTTCCCATTATCGCGGCGCTCGAAAAAGGCGGTGTGCCCGGCGTGGCCGCGGGCGCGGCGCGCATGATCGTGGCGGGCGATTCGCTCTTTCTCTCGAATGTGCTTTTCGACCAGGCGGCCAATGCCGACCTGGCCAATCTGGCCGTGAACTGGCTGGCGAACCGGGACAACCTCGTGGGCGAGATCGGCCCCAGCGCCGCGCGCGAATATCGCGTGGTGTTCACGGAGCGGCAGCTTTCGCAAATGCGCTGGCTGCTCCTGGGAATCGTCCCGGGCGGAGTCATGGCGTTCGGAGCCCTGGTGTGGCTGCGGCGGCGGTCCTGAATGAGCGGGAGGCGATGAACAAATTTCGGACATGGATGCTGGTGGGGGTGGCCGTGGGGCTGCTGGCCTTCATCGTCGTCTTCGAGCGGCACCGCCCCAGCGCGGCCGAGCGCCATTTGCCGCCGCCGCTGTGCGGGGATCTCGAATCTGGGGGAATCGACTACGTCCGGCTGGAATGGCCTGCCGGGCCGATCATGGAAGCCGCTCGCACCAATGGCGAATGGAGGCTGCTCGCTCCCGCGTATCCGGCGAATGGCACGGCCATCGAAGCGTTCGTCCAGGCGATGACCGAATCTCGCACCATTGCGACCATCCCAGCGCACGAGGCCGTCGGCCAAGGGGCCCGGAGTTTCGGGCTCGAACCGGGCCGGGCCACGGTGCATCTGCGCTCCGGCACCAACCGGCTGGCGCTCCGGGTGGGACAAGCCGCCCCCTTCACCAATCAGGTCTACGCGCGCTTCGAGGCTTCGACCGATGTGCTCGTCGCCAGCGCGCGGTTTGTGGAGCTGCTTCCCAAAACCGCCGACGACTGGCGCAGCCGAGCCCTTGGGGAACTGGACGCCCTGGTGTTCGATCGCATTCAGGTTCGCTCCGGCACCCGCCAGTTCGAGATCGAGCGCAATCCGACCAACAAACTCTGGCAGATCGCCAAACCGATCCCGGCGCGGGCGGATCAGGAGCGCGTCGAGAATCTGCTGCGCGAGTTGAGGAATGCGCGGGTGAAACGCTTCCTGCCCGGCGACACCGCCGCGGACCTCGAACGGTTCGGGCTAAACAGTCCGGCGGCGGAGCTGGCGTTGCTCACCGGCACGAACCCCGTGTTCCGGTTGCAACTCGGGCTGGCCTCGACCAATCAGCCGGGCGAAGTGGCCGCCCGCCTCGGCCTGGCCACCAACCTGGTGACCCTCGAGCCCGGCTGGATCGAGTGGCTCGGCCAGTCGTACAAGACGTTTCACGACCCCCGGCTTTTCACCTTCCTTCCCGACGCGGTGGATCGCATCAGCGTGGTGGCGGGCGAAGCCTTCACCTTGCAACGGCAGGGCAGTTCGGTCTGGTCCATCGTGGAGCCGGCGACAAATCGCGCCGATACGCTCCTGGTCAATGCCTTTCTGGCGAATTTGCGGGCCATCCAGATTGCCGATCTGGCGCGCGAACTCCCGAGCGCGACCGATCTGGCCAGCCTCGGGTTCATGCGCCCGCTGGCCGTCTACTCGGTGTTCGAGAAGCAAACCAATAGCGCAGGGATCACCACGAACATTCCCTTCACCGAAGTCATGGTCTCGACCAACGTGATCGTGGCCGCGAACGATGACCGGCTGCTCCACGTCCGGCGGGCCGACGAAACGCCCGTCTATCTCACCCGCGCGACCGAAGTGCTCGCCCTGCCGCGCTTTGCCCTGCAGGTGCGCGACCGCAAGATTTGGGAGATCGATCCCAATGCCGTCACGTCGCTCACCATCACGACCAACGGCCAGACGCAAAGCCTCGCGCGCGCGGCGGCCGGAGCTTGGTCGCCCGACGCCATTCAGAACGCGGCGATCGAGGACCTCATCTTTCGACTGGCTCATCTGCAAGCCATCGAATGGTCCGGTTTCGGTCGGCAGCGCCTCGCGCCGTTCGGCATCTCCGAGGCCGGATTGTCGGTAACCTTGAACCTGGCCGAACTGCCGGCCGGACTCACGCCGACGATCCAGTTCGGCAACTCGAGCCCCCGCGGCCACATCTACGCGAGCGTCGTTCTCCCGGGAGAATCGGACGCGGTTATTTTCGAGTTTCTGGGCGGAACGTATCATCAATTACTCCAGGTTCTGCCACCGCGGCCATGACCGCGTACTATGCCCGAGGGCGAGACAACACTGGTTCGTCGGACGAAGAAAGTGGTGCGATTCAGCCGGCGGGTCGTGCTGGGCGCGGTGCTGGCCGCGTCTCTGGGATTGCTTTGGCTCAACTACGTGGGTCTGCCGAATTTCCTGCGCCGGTGGGTATTAACCGAACTGAATCGCAAGAATTTCGATCTGCAGGTGGCGCACGTCCGGATGGAAGGCTTCAGCTCGGTCCTGGTCGAACGGGTCCGGTTCAAGCCCTCAGCCGAAGCGGGAATGCCGACGCTCAACATTCACCAGGGCGAGATCCTGTTCGATCCGGCCGCCCTGCTCCGATTTCAACTGGAGCTGCGCGGATTAAATGTCCAGGAAGGCCGGCTTGACCTCGCGGTCGAGGACGGCCAGCCTCCCTTTACCGTGTCGAACGTGCGCGCGGAATTGCTCTTCCTTCCGGACGACACCTGGACCATCACCCGATTCAACGGCCAAAGCCTGGGGGTGGATGTCGCGTTGTCGGCGACGATTACGAATGCCTCGGCCCTGGCCGCCCAGCGCAAACTACCCGACGGCGGCACCGGGGATTGGCGGCGAGGACTCGCTGATTTCGCCCACTTTGCCCGGCGGCTCGACCTCCCGTCGCCTCCCCGCCTTTCGCTCAAGGTCTATGGCGATGCCCGGGATTCGACCTCCTTCCGGGCCAGTGCCCGGCTTTCGGCCCGCAACCTCGGCCTCGGGGAGGGTTCGCTCGGCGCGCTGGACGCGACGATGTACCTCCTCCCGGGCGGCCCGGGCGTCAAAACCTACTCGACCGGACGCCTCTCCGGCTGGAGCTGGCCCGGGAACCATCTCGCGCAAATCAGCGTGTCCGGCACGACGGAGTGGACCGGAGGGGACTCCAATCGCCTGGCCGGCGCCTCCTGGCAGGTGCAGGCCGTGGGGTTGGGCGCTTCGTGGGGCCGGGTGGATGAGATCGATGTCGATCTCAGTTCCTTGCCGCAGGACTCGGGCCTCCCCTTCGCGACGCGCGTGCGGGGGACATCCACCCCCATCTGGACCGAGGCTGGAGAGAGCGGCCCCGCCGGGTTCCAGGCCCAATTCGATCATGCCGCTCCCCTCCCCTCACTGCCCCGCATGCTGGCCGATTGGGTCGGTGTCGAAGAGGTCGGCCCCGGCGATCATCGGGATTTCCATGGCCAATGGAGTTTCGCCGTTGAGAATTTGATCACACCGCACGGCCGGACAGAGGCGCTACGTTTGGACGGCGAAGCCCGGCCTCATCCCGGCGCGCCCGCCATGGATCCATCGGTGGGTTGGTGGAACCGGCTGCGGCAGATCGATCTGCCGTTCTCTCTGACGTTAACCAACGTGGAGGCCGGGAATTTCGCCTGTGAATCCGTGACCGCCGGCTTTCACTGGCGCTACCCGGACTTAACGCTCACCAATCTTCATTCGAGCCTCTACCACGGCCAGATGACCGGGAAGGCTCACCTGGATGTCCAGACCCGGAAGCTGACCTGTTCCACGGATTGCGCCTTCGATTACCGGCAGCTCGGTGGCCGGCTGGGCGGGGCCGTTCAGGAATGGCTGGCTCAAACGGATTGGACGGCGGCCCCGCGTGTGGAAGCCGCTGGGTCGGCGGAGCTGCCGCCCTGGACGAATTCCTGGGAGAAGGCCGGGGCGGAAATCTTGAGGACCGCGGCGGTGCAAGGACGTCTCCAGGGGGGCGGCGTGGTGCGGGGTCTGGAGATTGTGGATCTCGCCACCGCGTTCGCTTACTCGAATTCCCTCGTCCGCCTTGAGGATGCCAGATTCGAGCTGCCCGGCGGCGCCGCCGGATTTACGGTCGCCGCCAATCTCACCAATCGCGAGTTTCACGGGGCCCTGGCGAGCGAGTTGAATCCGGCCGCCTTCGCACCCTGGCTCGATGAACGGGGGCTCAAGGTGCTCGACTTTGTCCAATTCCAGGATGTGCCTCATCTGAAGGGCCAAATCTCCGGCCAGTGGGACCGCCCCGAATCCATCGTCTTTGCCGGGTCCTTGGCGGCCACCAACCTCGTGGTGCGGGGGGAGACGGTGGCGGATATTTCCACCCGCCTTCGGTATTCGAATCTGGTGCTCGAATGCGAAAATGTCGTGGCCCACCGTGTTCCGCAGGAAGTCGCGACCGTGCCGTACGCGCGGATCGATATCCCAAAGGAGGTCATGTTCGTGACCAACGGATGGAGCAACTGCGATCCCTTCTACGTCACCCGCATGATCGGGCCGCAAACCCACAAAGCCATTCAGCCCTTTCGTTTCGCGACTCCGCCGCGGGTGCGCATCAATGGCCAGGTGCCGCTCCGCCACTTCAGCAAGGCCGATCTCTACTTCGACCTGGAGGAAGGCCGGGACTTCACCTACTGGCGCTTCCGGCTGCCGCGGGTCACCGGCAACATCCACTGGAAGTTCGACGATCTGACCCTGACGAATGTCCAGGTCGATTTCTACGGAGGCAAGGCTCAATGGGAGGGGGCCTTCAAGTTCGATCCCAATGACGACGCCGACTTCTCTTTCCGCAGCCGGTTCCAGGATGCCAATCTCAAGCCGCTGGTCGCCGATTTGTTTCAAACGACGAATCACATGGAGGGAACGTTGAGCGGCGAGTTGACCATTACCTCCGCCCGGACGGACGACCTCCAAAGCTGGAACGGCTACGGAAGTGTAAAACTTTATGACGGTTTTTTGTGGAGCATCCCCCTCTTCGGCATCTTTTCCCCGCTCCTCGATTCGATTACGCCGGGCTGGGGCAGCAGCCGGATCACGGCCGGAACGGCCGATTTTACCATCACGAATACCGTGGTTCACACCGCCAACATGGAGGCGCGCGCCGCCGCTTTTCGACTCAAATACCGGGGCACCGTGGACCTGGAAGGCCGCCTCGACGCGCTGGCGGAAGCCATGTTTTTGCGGGATGCCTGGCTGGTTGGGCGGGTATTTAGCCTCGCATTATGGCCCGTTTCCAAGGCTTTTGAAGCGCGCGTGACCGGCACGCTGCAGGAGCCGAAATCCCGCCTGCGCTACATGCCCCAGTTCCTGACCGCGCCCTTCCGCATGCTCAACCGGCTGGGCCGGCCGCCCCCATCCGCCCCGGCGGAGCCGGGCGAGATCGCACCGATCCCACCGCCCAGGAATCCCGCCGATGCACCGCCTTAGCTTTGATCTTTGCCAACCCGGCACTCTTCGTGCTAGAAGTTGGTCGGACCGGGGAGGGGCCTCGGAGGATACGTTCACCAAGCCCGCCGTGCGGATGTTGAACATGCAGAACCAGAACACAACTCGATCGAAGACATGACGCCCATGCCGAAAGCGTTGCCACATCCCGATTGTTTTTACCTGAACGCCGCCGTCGGCTGGCTTGAGTTGAGCAACCCCGCCGAAGCCCTCCTTGAGCTGGCGCACGTTTCCGCCGCCTCCGTCTTCAATCCCCAGGTGCTCGAAACGAAGTGGCAAAGCCTGGCCCGGTTGGAGCGATGGGAGCATTCCCTGCCGGTGGCCCGCACCTTTTGCGTGGTGGCGCCGGGATTGCCGCAAGGCTGGCTGCATCAGGCCGTCAGTTTGTACCGGCTGAGCCGCACGCAGGAAGCCTGGGCGCTGCTCCTCCCGATGGCCGACAAATTTCCGAATTCCTGGGTCATCCCCTACGACCTCTCCTGCTACGCCTGCCAGTTGGACCTGCTCGACGACGCCCGCGCCTGGCTCCGCAAAGCCTTTAGCATGGGCGATCCCAAGGAAGTCAAAGGCCTCGCCCTGGCCGACACCGATCTCGAACGCCTCTGGCCCGAGATCCACGCCGACCTCTTCGAAGCCAAAGAACCCGCCCAAGCGACCGCATAGTCGATGCAGGTGAGAAGCCGATTGATCTGTTGTGTAGCTTAAACTTGAGCCTCAACAGCTTTCTTTTGACTTCGCCCACTTGGAGATTGCCAGCTTGTTGCCAGCAAATGCGATGTCCTTGGCTATGATCTCGGCTGGGCTGAAGTATCCCCATGCTTTGGCATCGTCGGCCGCTTTCGGTTCCTCGAATGTGGGAGGAGCAGTATAAACAACTAGTACCATTCGCGAGCGTGGGTCGTCGCCAAATGAGTACACGCCGTCCAGTTTTAACGATTTGAGTTCAACTTTTACTGAGATTTCCTCTGAAGCCTCCCTAATGGCCGCAGCTTCGCATGCCTCGTCGTACTCCACGTAGCCTGAAGGAAGCGTCCAGGCATCCTTTGATGGAGGCACTTTTCTTTGCACGAGTATTAGCTTCCCCGTGTCCTTGTATTCGATCAGCAGGGCTACCCCAACTTTCGGGTTCAAATAGTTTGGTTTCTTGCATTTAGAATCAAGGCACTCAAAGCGCACGGCAAGGATGCCTCCACAGTATCTACAATGTTTAAATGAATCTTTAAAATCATCGCTCATCTCGCACCTCAGTCTTTAATCAGGATTACCAATCGAACCCTTCTACTCTAGTCAAACCTATCCGGCAGCATTCGACAACCAAAAACCGGTTCTTCGACGTTTTCAGTGGAATGGATAAGGAATGGTAAGCTTCCCGGCGA
>CAYZKY010000017.1:0-54470 GCA_964478815.1 uncultured Verrucomicrobiota bacterium | reverse complement strand
CACGAAACCCGCGTAAATAGGACTTCCTGCGCGCAAAATGACCCGCCCTTCACCCGTTCTAACCCCCTCCCGTCGCCCAGGAAGTCTACATTTCCATTACCCGAATCGGACCAACCGCTACCCCCACCCACCATGAAACCTCTCCCCCTTCCCGCCCTCCGCCCCCTTACCGGGGAACCATTCCGGACCCTCACCTTCTGGCTCGACACCCAGAGCGATCCCCGGCCCTCGCCCGCCTCCCCCATCCTCCTCATTCAAAAAATAGGGGGGGGTGCCCGCAAAATCGGTTCGACGCCCCCTCTGGCGGTCGGCTTCGCCGTCACCTCCACGGCCCGCGTGAGCGCCATTGTTTTCGCCAGCGGCTTCGGGCAGGATCGGTCATCATGAATCCACAGACTTGGCTGCGTTGGGCGCTGCTTGCCGTTCTGGTTTCGGCTGTTGCGTTGGAGGCCGCTGAACCGGGCGATAAGCCGAGCGGCACCGTTCGCATTGCCGCCGCCCAAGCCGCCCGCCGCGTCGTCGACTTTCGCGCAAGTCCTGCCGAGGCCCTGGCCGCCGTGGAGCGGAACCTGGACGAATTGGAAAAGGTCATCTCCCGCGCCGGCGAGCAAAAGAGCGACGCGCTCGTGCTGCCCGAGGACACCCCCGGATTGCTGAACTGGGTGGGAGCGAACGAAGCCGAAGCGAAGGCGCTGCTCCCGAAAGCAGTAGCTCGAATGATCGAACGGCTGGGCCGCGCCGCCGCGAAACACCGCATGTATCTCGTGGTGTGCAGCGATTTCACCGAGCGGGATGGGTTGATCTATAACACGGCTTTCCTGCTCGGCCGGGATGGCGTCGAGCTGGGGCGTTATCACAAGACCTGCCCGACTTGGGCGGAAGCGGGCGCGCGGGCGCGGGGCAGCCAGTTTCCCGTGTTCGCCACGCCCGATCTGGGCACGGCGGGCATGCTCATTTGCTACGATCTGGTCGTCCCCGAAACGGCGCGTTGCCTCGCGCTGGCGGGAGCGGACATCATCTTCTTCCCCACCATGGGCGGTGCGGCCATCGGCGATGACGATATCGGCGTGCAGGCCCTGCGGGTGCGGGCGGCGGAGAATTTCATCTGGCTGGTCGTCGCCCAGCGCGGCAGCGGGGCGATGATCATCTCGCCCCAAGGAAAGATCGTGGCCACGGCGGACGGGCCGGATGGCCTAGCGATCGCCGATGTTCAGATTCACGGCCAGCGCGGAGGAGGCGATGCGCTGAACTGGCAGCGGGACATGCGTGCCCGGCTTTTCCGGGAGCGCAATCCCGCCGCCTTCGGCATTCTAACCGAAGCCCAACCGCCGGTGCTGGCCAAGGTTCCCATCGAGGGCACGCCGCAGGAGGCCGGCCGCATCATGGCCAAAGCCCTGACCATCGGCGAAGACGAGTTCAAACAGGCGAACAGCTTGATCGGCCAGGGCAAAACCGCCGACGCCATCGCCGCGTTCACTCGCTTGCAAAAGGAATACCCCGGCACCTGGATCGACCGCCGTTCGGGTGAGCGCCTGGCCAAACTCGATCCTCCGGCCGCGGCAGCTCGACCGGCCACCCCGGCCACCGACGCCGGGCTGGCCGCTAAATATCCCGGCGACATCGGCATCGCCAATGACCCCGACGTTCTGTTCTCCGACAACTTCGAATCCGGCGACATGAAGAAATGGGACGAGAAGCGCGGCCGCGTCGTCATGACCGAAGAGAAACCGAATTCCGGCCGCTGGTCCGTCCAGATGCCGATGGAGCGCGGCAAGAACCACGGCGGGGATGCCATCGAATGGTTCATGCCGGGTGCGGATGCCGTCTATGCGCGGGTCTACGTCAAGTTCTCGCCGGATTACCAATACAATCACCACTTCATCTGGCTCGGCGCGAACCAACGCACGAATAAATGGTCCGCTTTCGGCAAGGCCGGCCTCAAACCGAACGGCACCTATTACTCGACCGGCATGGAACCGTGGTTTGCCTGGGGCAAGAATCCATCGCCCGGCGAAGTTAATCTCTACACCTACTATCTCGACATGGAGCCGGACCGTAAGATGAATAAATATTGGGGCAACGGCTTCTTCCCGCCCGGCCCCGGCAAAGGCACGCCCGCCAGCGAGCATCGCTACATCCCCAAACTGAACGAATGGCAATGCTGGGAGTTCATGATCCAGGCCAACACCGCGCCTGACCGCGCCGACGGCAAGCAGGCGATGTGGATGGATGGCAAGCTCATCGGCGAGTTCACCGGCATCCGCTGGCGCCACGACATGGACCTCAAAGTGAACTGCTTCTGGCTCGAACATTACGGCTACGACGAAGGCGATCCCACCAGGCAATATTGGAAAGACAGCCAATCCGTCTGGTTCGACGATCTCGTCGTCGCCCGCCGCTACATCGGACCGATGCAGCCGCCGAAATAGCTTATGAGTGCCTGGAAAAACTGCGTGGCCGTGCTCGGAACGGCTTGGGTTGCGGCGAACATTGCCGCCGCCGCACCGGTGATCGTGGAGCTTTGGCCGGGGAAGGCGCCGGACGAGACGGTTGAGATCGGGCCTGAGCGGTTCCGGCCTTCGCCGGAGTTGAATCGCAAGCAGGTCGAAGTCACGGAGTCGACCCGGCTGCTCACCGGCGTCTCGCGCCCTTCCATCACGGTGTATCGCCCGGCGGCGACGAACGACACCGGTACCGCCGTCATCATTTGCCCGGGTGGCGGATATTGGAATCTCTATTGGCAGCTCGAAGGGGAGGAGGTGGCCAAGTGGCTGAACTCGATCGGCGTGACGGGGATTATCCTGAAGTATCGCGTGCCGCGGCGGCCGGGGGAGCCGGAGCGGGAACCGGCGCGGCGGCCGTTGCAGGACGCCCAGCGCGCGATGCGGGTGGTGCGGCACCGGGCGGCGGAATGGGGCATTGATCCCCGACGCGTCGGCATCATTGGCTTTTCCGCCGGCGGCCATTTGGCGATGGCCACCGCGACTAGTTTCGACCAGCGCATGTACGAACCGGTGGATGCACTGGATGAGATCGATTGCCGGCCAAACTTCGCGATCCCGGTCTACTCCGGCTACTTGAAGGCGAAGGACAAGGACGAGTTGGCACCCGGGCTGCAGGTGCCGACGCGGACTCCGCCTGTCTTTCTCGTGCATGGGGACGAAGATGTCATCAGTTCCCCGGAACATAGCGTGCAGATGTATCTCGCCTTGAAACGCGCCGGAGTGAGCGCGGAGTTGCATGTCTACGCCAGCACGGCGCACGATTTCGGAGTGCGTCCGTCGGGGCGGGTCCACTCGAAGTGGACGGCGCTGTGTGCGGATTGGCTCCGCGAACAGGGGTATCTCCCGAGTCCGGCGCGGAGATAAGCGACCGCCCGGCCAGCGTGGGAGGGGGCTTGGCGGGGACAAAGAACCGCGCTAGGCTCGCCGAATCAGCACCGAAAAAACCAGTGCCGCGGATGGGAAGCCGGTTCGCCAACGGCTGAATGCCATCGATGGGCTGCGCGGGCTGATCATGGTGGTGATGGCGCTGGACCATGTCCGCGACTTTTTCTCGAATGCCACCGTCTCGCCGGAAGACTTGAGCCAGACCTATCCGGCGCTGTTCTTCACGCGCTGGATCACCCATTTTTGCGCGCCGGGCTTCGTATTCCTGGCGGGGACAGCCGCCTTTCTCTACGGCCAACGGCAGGGGAGCCGATCCGCGCTGGCGCGGTTTTTGTGGACGCGCGGCCTGTGGCTGGTGGTGCTGGAATTCACGCTGGTGAGCTGGGGCTGGCGGTTTCACTTCGGCCTGGAGTTCGGGCTGCAGGTTATCTGGGTGCTGGGCCTTTCGATGATTATCATGGCCGGGCTGATCTGGCTGCCGTGGGCGGCGGTGACGTCCGTGGGGGTGCTGATGATCGTGGGGCACAATGCGCTGGATGGCATTTCGTTCGGCCCGGCGGGGGAAAGTTGGGCGGGAGCCGTCTGGGCGATGCTCCATCGGCCGGACTTCTTTCGCATCGGTCCCGTGGGCCTGTTCCCGCTCTACTCGATTGTGCCGTGGTTCGGCGTGATGGCGGCGGGGTATGGCTTTGGGAGGCTGTATTTGCTGGAACCGGCGGCGCGGCAGCGCTGGCTTTGGGCTATCGGCGCGGGGATGGTGGCGGCATTCCTCATCTTGCGGCTGCCCAATGCCTATGGGGAGGCCCAACAGTGGGCGGTGCAGAAGAGCCCGATCTACTCGCTGATGGCGATTCTGAATACGACCAAGTATCCCCCTTCGCTCCACTACCTGCTCATGACGCTGGGGCCTTTGATCCTTTTGCTCGGGGCGATGGAGGCGATGCCGCGGCTGGCCGCCGGATGGCTGGTCACGCTGGGGCGGGTGCCGATGTTCTATTACCTGCTCCATCTTTACCTGATCCATTTCGCGGCGGGCGTCACGGCGCTGGCGCTGGGGCGGACGGAGCATGCCCGATGGATTCTCGGGAGTTCGTTCTTCGGCAATCGACCCGAAGGTTACGGCTATCCGCTCTGGGGCGTCTATCTGGCGTGGATCATCATCGTAGCGCTGCTTTATCCGCTCTGCCGGTGGTATGCCGGGGTCAAGCAACGCTCCCGCAATCCGTGGCTCTCGTATCTTTGAACCGGGCCGGGGACAGCTCCGGCCGGCAACCGAAGCTGCGGTGGGGGGCCGGCGAGTTATTATTTTGGGGGCGGGAAAGGCCGGGCAAAAGTAGACTGGGCCAGGAAGGGCGGCGGGTGGGGAAGGCGGGAGAAAGACGCGATGGGTTTCCAGAAAGAGGCACCCCCCTCTTTTTGGGATTGGAGGGGCGAGACGAGGGCGGAGTCGACATTTTTGAGGCCCCACCCCCCCTGTTTTTTGAAGGGATGGATCGGGACCGGCGTGGCGGATGGGGCACCCCCCCCGGTATTTTTTGGAAGGTGCGGCGGGTGGTGCTGGTTGGGAACTGAAGCTGGGGAAGGCGGCGGGCCGGGAGGAGGGCGCGCGGGAGCGCAGGGAGTGGGGACTCCCTGGGGCAGAGTTATCGTGGGGCCATCCGGGGACGGATCGGAACAGGAGGCACGGTGGGCCGGGACTGCTGTTCGGAGACGATCCGGATGACCACGAAACGTGCTTCGCGGTCATGGCCTAATTTGGCACAACTTGGGCGGATGGCAAGGGCAGGGGAGGTGGCGAATTCGGGAGCTGGTTAAATACTAAACGTTAACGTATTAGTATTTCGTTGCAAAAATACAGGGAAATACTAAACTGTCATGAATTAGTAATATTTTGAAAGAATCGCGATGTGCATCCCGCAAACGCCGCCGAAGTTCCTTGAACTGATGGGCAAAGTGCCGCCGGAGCGGCTGGTGCAGTTGCTCGCGCTGACGCGAGACGCGCGGGCGCGCGGGCACTACCTGCATTGGGACAAGTTGCGCCGCTACACGCCACCCGAAGGAACAACGCATGAGGAGTGGTGGCTGGCTCTGAAACTCTCGCGGAGCGGAATGTTGAAGCCCATACCACTCCTGGACCGGGCCCAGCGGTCGTTCGAATTTGCCGTGCCCGAATTGGTGCAGGAAGCGTTGCAGCAGATCGACCTCGGGGCGGGCGGGCGGGTGAGCCTGCCGGAGCCGATTACCAATCCGCACACGCGGGATCGTTATCTGGTGAGTTCGCTGATGGAAGAGGCGATCACCTCCAGCCAGCTCGAAGGGGCGGTGACGACGCGAAACGTGGCGCGGGAGATGATCCGGACGGGGCGGAGCCCGCGCGGTCCAAGCGAGCGGATGATCCTGAACAATTACGCGACGATGCAGCGGATCCGAACGATCAAGCAATCCCCGCTCTCGCCGGAGCTGGTATTCCAGATTCACCGGCTGGTGACGGAAAAAACGCTGGAGGACCCGACGGCCGCCGGGCGCTTTCGCCGCGCGGACGAGCAGCGGGTGGTGGGGGATGACTTCGGGCAGGTGTATCATGACCCGCCGCCGGCGGAGGAACTGGAGGCGCGCCTGGCCGCGATGTGCGCCTTTGCGAATGGAGAAACGCCGGGATTTTTTGTGCATCCCGTGGTGCGGGCGATCCTCCTGCATTTCTGGCTGGCGTACGATCACCCGTTCGTGGATGGGAACGGGCGGACGGCGCGGGCGCTGTTTTACTGGGCGATGCTGCGGAGCGGGTACTGGCTGTTCGAATTCATTTCGATCTCGAGCATTTTGCGACAAGCGCCGGTAAAGTATGGCCGTTCGTTCCTTTACACGGAGACGGACGATAATGACCTGACCTATTTTCTGATCGCGCAAGCTCGAGCGATTCGGCGAGCCATCCAGGAACTGCACGCGTATATCGGGCGCAAGACCGCGGAGGTGCGCGAGGTCGAATCGCGCATGCAGGCGCTCGACCTGTTCAACCACCGGCAGACGGACTTGATCCTCCATGCGTTGAAGCATCCCGGGCAGCGGTACACATTTGCCAGCCACCGAGTGAGCCATAACGTCGTGTACCAGACCGCGCGCACGGACTTGCTCGATCTGGCAGATCGCGGAGTGCTGGAGCGGCGGAAGAAGGGGCGGGAGATGGTGTTCGTCTCGCCGGCGGATTTGTCGGCGAGGTTGGCGCGGCTGATGGGGTAAAAGACTTCCACGAGGAAGCGCCGCTGGTGGTGGGAGAGACGCCCGCCGGGACGGGCGAGACGCCAGTCCTACCCAAACAGGAGGGAGGTGGCGGGCGAAAATTCGTTGCGGCTGTGTCGCGGATGTCGGGGACACGTTCGAGCTGGACGCCGATGTCACCCAGGCCGTAAAAGCCTACCTGCTCTTTCCCGATCCGCGCACCTTCCGCGTCCGCCTGGCCGACCTCGCCAGCGCGAGACCGTCTGCGCGACGCTGCGCGCCATCTGGGCCGACCCGCTCTCGCTCGACCCCGCGCGCCAATCCAGCGTTGGATTTGTGGATCGCCTACTTGCCGCGGGACAAGGAGCAGCGGACGAACCGCACTTATGGATTGATGATGATTCGGCGGCCCTCCATCCCCGGGCTGCTGAACGTGCTCTGGCCAGCCATTATCTGATTTACGAATCACATTTTTCAGGAAGACCGGGACATTTGCGAACTGGAGCAAACGGCCTTCGATGCGCAGGGTGCGGATCGGAATCACGAGATTTTTCCGGCGATACGAACGCTCCGCCGGGTCCGGACGCTCAACAGCGTGGCGCAGGAAAGTTAAGGGTGGTGCCGCTCGAGGCTCCGTGGCCTGATTGATTTCCAGTGCGAACTTGGCGGCGGAGCGAGGACGCGGTATCGTCAGATCATGAGCACGATCACGATTCCGTTGCCCGATGAGGACCTCGCCTTTCTCCGCAACTTTTCGGCCGCGCAGGGGACTTCGGCGGAGGCGTTCCTCGCGCGGCAGGCGCGCAATCTGCGCGAGCATCTCCAGTCGCCGCCGCGGCCCGAGGTGGTGAGGGCTACCGGCATCATTCGGTCGGAGGCCGCCGGGGAAGAATTTCACCGGGAGTATCTCGAAAAGAAGCACGCGTGACGGTCACGTTGGACATCAACGTGTTGCTGGATGTGTTCCAAAAACGCGAACCGCACTACGCGGCATCCGCCCAGGTGGTGAGCTTGGTAACGTCGGGGAGACTGGCGGGCGTCTGCCCGGCTCATGGATTGACGACGCTCTACTACCTGGTGCGTAAATATGCCTCCAAACCGGACGCCGAGGACGCCATGGACCGGGTGTTGCGCCATTTTCAAATCGGGAATCTCGAAGCGGCAGACTGGCAGCAGGCGAGAGGCCTACCGTTCGTGGATTTTGAGGACGCGGCGGTGGCCACCGTGGCCAGAGCGACGGCATCGGCTTTCATCATCACGCGGAATGTGGACGACTTTGCCGGGTCACCCGTACCCGCGATCACCCCGGTGGACTTCCTCAGTCAATTGGCGACGGCGGTTTGAGGCTTAAATCGCGGCCGGACCGTGCCCGGCCTGAGGAGCAGGGGCGGCAAGCTTGCGCTGAAGGATGGAAGTCCTTCAGAGCGTGTCTGAGAATTCCAGGATGGGGCCGGGCGCGGAAGTCGAATGTGAGTCGGCTGCGGGTATCCTCTCTGTGCGGTGCGAGAGCGTTTTAGGGAGAGGCTGGCGCGGGAGATTCGGTGGCGGCGCGGGCGAGGGCGCGGGCGCGATCGAGGGTGTCGATGTCGGCGGGGGTTTTGTCGGGGCGGAGGCGGAGGATGCGGGGGAAGCGCATGGCGAGGCCGCTATTGTGGCGGGGGCTGGGCTGGAGGAGGTCGAAGGCGATTTCGAGGACGGTATCGGGCTCGAGGGCGTGGAAGCGGCCTTTCTTCCAGAGGACGCGCTTGAGGAAGTGCTGGGTGAGGCGGGCGATCTCGGCGTCGGTGAGGCCGATGTAGGCTTTGCCGATGGTTTTGAGTTCGCCGGTAGCGGAATCGCGGACGGCGAAGGTATAATCGCTGAGGACGGCGCGGCGCTTGCCGTGGCCGTATTCGGCGCCGACGACGACGCAATCGAGGGTGGCCCAGGCTTTCTTGAGTTTGAGCCAGCTCAGGCCGCGGCGGCCGGGGAGGTAGGCGCCGCGGGGGTCCTTGACGATGAGGCCCTCGTTGCGGCGCTCGCGGGCGGCGGTGAAGGCGGCATCGATCTGGTCTTCGCCGCGGGCGGTGGTGATCTGGGCGAGGCGGAAGGCGCGGGCCGGGAGCGATTCGAGGGCGGCGCGGCGGCGTTCGAGGGGTTCGTGGATCAGGCTCCGGCCCTGAAGCCAGAGGAGGTCGAAGGCGACGAACTGAACGGGGATTTCGGTGCCGAGGAAGAGATCCGATTCGCGGCGGCCGAGGCGGCGCTGCAGGTCGGCATAGGGCAGGACTTGTTCGGCGCGCATGGCGACGATCTCGCCATCGACAATGAAGTCCTCCGGCATGACGCGGGCGGGCTGGGCGAGATCGGGAAAGGTGTCGGTGATTTCCTTGAGATCGCGAGAGTAGAAGGCCACGGATTGGCCGACTTTGTGGAGTTGGGCGCGGATGCCGTCGTACTTGTCCTCGATCCAGATGGGGAAATCGAGGGCGGGGAGCGGGAGATTGGGGAGCGGAGCCTCACCGGCGGCAGCAGCGGGCAGGTGCCAGGCGAGGACGCGCTTCCAGATGGCGGCGGCGGATTCCTCGGGGGAGGCGAGCATGTACTTGACCGGGCGGAAGGGGATGAGGGTGACGGACGGCAGTTGGTGCTGGCGGGCCAGGGCGCCGGTCTCGCCGATGTCGCCGACGAGGAGGTTGGCGTGCTTGACGGAGTCGAGCGAGGCGGAAAAGGCGGCGGCGATGGCTTCCTCGACGAGTCCTTCCTTAAGGCCGATGCGGAGGTCGCCGGTGAGGATTTTGACGAGGTACTTGGCTTCAAGCGGCGTGGCGCGGCGGAGGGCCTCGACGAGGAGCGGGAGTTTGCCGGAGGGGCCGCGCGCGGCGTGCAGGCGTTCGAACAGGCTCTGGACATCGAGCAACCCGAGCGGATGAGGCGGGCGGGCGGGCCCCGGGGCGGAGGCGCGCTCCATGATCTCGAAGGCGGCTTCGCCGAGATCGCTGTGCTTGAGGTAGACGGGGCCGAATTGGGCTTCCTCGATATCGCCGGCGAGGCAGAGGGCGTCGCGAATGACGGCCCAGCCGAGTTGGAGAGGTTTGTTCTGGCTGGAGGGGAACGGCGTGCCGGTAAACCAGACGGCGGTATGGCGGAGGGCGTTCGGCGCGAGATCGCGGAGGTAGTCGGCCAGGAGCTTTGTTTTCTCCAGTTTGCGAGTCGTCCCGGCGATGCTGGCGCAGATGGAAGCGAAGCCGGCAAAGGCGTCGCCCTCGGCCAGTGGCGGAGCAAGTGGCAGGGCGGGCGCGGGGACGACGGCCAGGCGGCGGGAGCGGACCGGCGCGGACTCCGGGAGGCCCAGCGGCAGGGAGAGCTGATCCTCCTCGCTGAGCGCCTGGGCGTCGTAACCGAGGTCGCGCAAGGTTTGGGCGAAGGCCGAGGCGAAGCCGTGCAGGGTGTAGATTTTTTTCGGCGCGACGCGCTTCACGAATTCCACGAGGTCGGGAAAGTCCGCGTGATCGCTGAGCGGAAAGGCGGCGTGCGCCTGATAGCGGAAGCGGCAGTTGGGATCGACCGCCCAGCCGGTCAGGACGGCGAGGCGGGCGCGGCCGAGATGGCGGAGGCCGGCGCCGGGCGGGCAGATGACGACCCGGCCCGCGGCCTGGGCGGCATCGAACTTTTCGTAGGGCGGGAAGGATTGGCCGAGCCGCTCGTAGACCTCGGTCATTTTTTGCACCGCGCTGTGGAGCATCAGCGGGAGGCCAGCTTCGCTCAGGCCGCGGAGCAGTTCCTGGCTTTTGCCGAGCGAGTAACCGAGGAGCACGGGGGTTTCCTCGTTGTCCAATGCTTCGCGGCAAAAACGGATTACCCCCTGCATGACTTCCGCCGTGGGGGGGAAGCGGTACTGGGGCCGGCCGTAGGTGGTCTCCATGACGAGGACGTCGGCCTGGCGGGGCTCGCAGGGTTCGGCGGAGAGGCCGGGGCGAAGCTTGAAATCGCCCGTGTAGAGGAGCGTGCCCTGCGCCGTGCGGAGCCAGGCCATCGCGCTGCCGAAGATGTGGCCGGCGGGGAGGAGAGTGATTTCGAAGGGGATTTCCGCGCCGGGCATCGCAAGCGGCCGGCCGAAGGGAAGGACGTGTTCGATCCAGTCTCCCGAGAGCCGGGCGCGCATCAGTTGGGCCGTCGGCTGGCTAAGGATGACTTCGCGGTGCGCGGCGGTGTGGTCCGAATGGGCGTGGCTGACGAAGACGAGGCCGGAGGGCTTGGGGTCGTGCGGGTCCAGCCAAAGGCCCAGGGGCGGGAGGTGAACGCCGCCATTGCGATACTGAAGCTGGAACGGGCCATTGGGCATGCGGAGGACTTAGCGGGTGCGGTGTGTCATGCCTCCACACTAGCGCGGATTGAGAAAATAACCGCGATGCTTGTCGGTAATGGGCAGGCTGAGGCGTTCCATGATCTGCAACATATCCTCCCAGACCTCGCGCTTCACGTTATTTGGGTTGGGCCGGAGGAGGTAGGACGGATGGTAGGTGAGCATGACCGGGATGCCGCGATACTCGCGCCACTGGCCGCGCACCTTGGTAATGCCCTGGCCGGGGGTGGCGCCGAACAGGCCATTCACGGCGGTGGCGCCGAGGGCGACGATCACCTTGGGCTGGATGAGATCGATCTGCGCGCAGAGGTAGGGAAGGCAATTCTCGCTTTCCTTCGGCGTGGGCGGGCGATTGCCGTAGTCCTGGCCGGGGGTGTCGGGACGGCACTTGAGGATGTTCGCGATGTAAACGGTTTCGCGGCTCAGGCCCATCGTCTGGATAATCTTCGTGAGAAGCTGGCCGGCTCGTCCGACGAACGGTTCGCCCTGCTCGTCTTCTTCCGCACCGGGGGCTTCGCCGATGAACATCAACCCGGCATCGATGGAGCCGACGCCCCAGACGACGCTTTTGCGCGAGGTGGCGAGGTTCGGGCATTTCACGCACACCAGCGCCCGGGCGCGGAGTTCCTCGATGGCCTGGGCCTTCGAGACGCCTTCGGTCCAAGTGAGCGGCGCTGGAGGCACGGGCGCGGCCGGAGCCGGAGCGGAGGGCGCGGGCGGCCGCGGGCTAGGTGCGGGAGATTTGGCGACGGGATCCGATGCGTGGGGGCGAGCGGGCGTGACAGTTCGTGACGCGGCGTCGCGGCCCGGCCTGGCAGATGCGGCCGGAGCCGGCGGCGCGGTCAGGCGGTTCAGCACCTCGGGAGAAACGGCGACGAATCGCCGTCCGCCGCGCTTGAGCTCCTCGAGATGGCTCATCGCCGCGCCGAGCAGTGCTTGGTAAGCATCCATGTCAGCCGAGAGTGTTCGGCAGGACGACAACTTTCAAGGACGTTGGGGAGGGATGCGACGCGAGCGCGATGGCGTCGGCGGTGCGCGCGAGCGGAAACTGATGGGTGATGAGCGAACGGACATCGAGCGCGCGGGAGAAAACGAGGCGGGCGACGTCTTTCTGCAACGTGAAATCGGCGGAGTAACTGCCGAGCAATTGCTTTTCGTCCACGCAGATGGTGGAAAGGTCGACTTCGACGCGGTCGCCCCGCTTGGTATGGGCAAAGAGCAGGAGCTTGCCGCCGCCACGAAGCAGGGCGTGGGCATGATGCATCGCGGCCGAGGAAGGGACGGCGATGACGGCGGCGTCCAGGCCGCGACCGCGCGTGGCGGCGTCGATGTCGTCCGCGAGGGATTCTTGGCACGCATCAAGGGCGAAACGAGCACCGAACTTTCGGGCCAGAGCGAGACGTTCGGGGATGAGATCCGTGGCGATCACCGTGGCGCCGGCGAGGCGCAGGAGGCGGGTGAACATGAGGCCGATGGGGCCTTGACCCGCGACGAGGACGTAATCGCCGCGCAAAACCTCGAGCATGCGCACGGCCTTGAGCACCGTGTTGACCGGTTCGAGCATCGCACCTTCGAGGAAGCTGTTCTTCGCGGGAATCTTCACGACACCCGGCCGCACGAACGGCATCACTCGGACGTACTCGGCGAAGCCGCCTCCGGCCGGCTCGAACCCGGCGGTGATGCCGGTGCGCTTGTACCCGGCGCATTGGGCGAAGGCGCGATGGGCGCAGAAGGCGCACTTGAGGCAGGGAATGTGATGATGCAAGGCCACGCGGTCGCCCGGCCGGAAGCCGCGCACGGCGGCCCCGGTCTTGACGACGGTGCCAGCCGTCTCGTGGCCGAAGATGCGCGGAGGCGGGACCGTGCCGTAGTGAACCTTCTTGATGTCCGTCGGGCACACGCCGCAGGCCGCCACGCGAACCAGCATTTCGCCCGACTTGATGCGCGGGACTTCGACCGATTCGATCTCGATTCGATCCACGCCACGGTAAACCGCGGCACGCATCACCTTCGGAATTTCGAACATCAGCCGAGCGACTCGGGGAACAACCAGCGGTTACGGCTTCGGTGCGAAGCCGAGTTCGCGCATCCAGTCCTTCGCGCGGTTGGGCCAGTTGGAGACATTCTTGTCGATGTCGCGCAAGCCGTAGCCGTGCCCGCCGGTGGGATAGAGATGCATCTCGGCCGGCACCTTCGCCTTGTGCAGGGCGGCGTAATACGCGAGCGCGCCCTCGACGCGAACCGGATCGTCCTGCGTCATGACGATGAAGGTGGGCGGCGTTTTGTCGGTGATCGCCAATTCGGGCCGCACCTTGTCGTTCTCCTCCTTGATGCTGAGATAGCCGGGATAGACCAGCACGGCGAAGTCCGGCCGGCAACTGACCTGGTCGGCGGCGTCGATGGGCTCGTAATTTCGCTTTTCGTAATTGGTGCTCAGCGCCGCCGAGAGGTGGCCGCCGGCGGAAAAGCCCAGCACCCCGATGCGGTCGGGACGGACGCCGAATTCTTCCGCGCGTTGCCGGAGGATGCCGAGGGCGCGCTGGGCATCCTGCAGCGGCGCGGCGTAACGCTCCCGATCCTTCCGCACCGGCACGCGGTATTTCAAAAGGGCCGCGTTGATGCCGTTCGCGTTCAGCCACTCGCAAACCTCGGTGCCTTCCAGATCGAGCGCGAGGATATGATAGCCGCCCCCGGGCGCGACCAGCACCATCGCGCCGCGATTGATCGGCTTGGGCGCGGGATAAATCGTGAGCGTGGGATCGGAAACGTTGCCGAGCCGGATCAACCGGCGGCCCGCGATCAGGTTATCCTTGTCGGTGGTGGTATCCTTCTCGGCGGCGATATCGCCCTTCTCGCCGGGCGCGCCCTTGGGCCAAAGCTGAATGACGGGGCGGCTGTCGGCCGCAGGGACATTGGCCGTCAGAAACGTGGCGGCGGCAAAAGCCAGACAGGCAAAGCGAGTCGATTTCACGCGCGAATCAAACCGAAACTTCCGAGGCTCCGCAACCGCAAACCGGGCGCGGACGCGGGCAGGGCGCATCTCGGCTCTGCCCTTGTGCCTCATTCCCCTATGGTTCGGAGTCCCGCGTTTACGCGGCCTGGGTCCAAAGACTCCCGAACCAGCCGAAGCCGGAACTGCTCCGAACGAGGGCCAATTCCACAGCCTCACTCTGGTCTCGAACGCCACGCTTCCCGGGGGCAAGTTGTGGGCCTTTGCCGTCCGTTTTCCAGAGCGGGTTTACCCCTTCGCATACAGCTTGACCTGGAGGAAAAGCGAATGAGAATTGCAGAATGGACGATCAGGTTACTGGTGGAGAGAAATCCGTGTCCCCGCACCAAGAGGACAAATTCAATAGCGCGGTGCAACGCATCGCAACTGGCCTCGGGGTATTCCTACTGCTCGCGTTTGCAGCAACCATTCGCCTTCTTTTATGGGCTCAGGACGGTTGGGAGGTTTTCGTGACTTCTTGGAGTAGCTGCTGGGAAGCCATTGGCGGCGCTTCCTTCTGGGCTTTGGTTGTCCTGGTAATCGGGCACATCGTAAACGCGTGCATTAGAAAAAAATACCTCGGGATTGGGATAAAACAACAAGCATCAGCAACTGCCACTAGCTGGATGAACATTGTAACCATGGTAGGGGTCGCCATTTACACCATTCTCTTTCTAAATCAGTTGCTGATCGTTCAGCCAGCCAAGCTGCGGGAAGACATCCGGTCTAATGCGCAAAAAGACAAGAACGAGATTGTGGCCCAAACGAAACAAGTCGCCATTGATCTCAATGAAAAACTCCTAACAAAATCGAATGAGGTGGTAAAACTAACTGACAGAGTGAGTGTATTGGAAAAGCAAGCCCAGGATTGTGTCCGCTCGCTCTCAAATAACGCCTCTGGTGTTTTGAGCAAGGGGAGAACGGCAATCTGGAGTTCCAAAGACAAGAAATCCAGCCGGACTGACCTTCCGTATTCAGTCGAGGTAACTCTAAACTTCGCCGAAGAGAAGAATATTACTGAATTCGCAATCAAGACCGACCTGCCGTGCGAGGAAGTCGAGTGGAAACCATGGAGTAGCGGTGTGGCGTATATGTCTGAAAGCAGACAATCCTTACCAGACGGAGAATATTCGAAAGTGAGGTTCGAAAATGTCACGATTGGCCCCAAAACCCCCGTAATATGCATAATGTCTGGGAGTAAGCCATTCAAGATACTTGGGCTTGTAACTTTTCAATAAAATCATGGCCCTCAAAGAAGCCCAAGAAAAAGGAACGCTCGCCGAGTTTATCCCCGAGCAGGAGAACCGGACTCCGCTGTGGTTGCGTTCTCGCTTTTGAAATCAACGCTAACCGATTAGGACGTGGCCGCCTCCTAAACCGCTCCGCATAAAGCCTCGGTTGGTGATTGCGTGCCTTCTGGTGGCTGTGGTGTGGCTGGGAATTTTATGACTTTGAGCACCGACTCAAATTCCGCTCGATTTTCACCAAAGCGCTTGGCGATACTTGGCTCGGCTCAACTGTTTCCGCAGAAAACCGCCTTTTCCATCGCTCTTGATTTCCCAGACCCGGCCGGGAGTAGCGTCCCCACGCCGCACGGCGGCAATTTCCTGGTGAATCCGTTCCACGAGTCTCTTCGTCATAAATTCGATTCCCGGACCACGGTTTTCAGTTCGGCCCGCGCGTCACGCGCTCCGTGCAGAATGCGTAGCACGGCCAGCGGATTTGCCGCAGGATCATAAACCACAAGGTAGGTGCGTCGGACCGCGAAAAAACGGACCGGACGCTCGGTCAGGTCTCGCCGGAAATGTCCAAGATCAGGTCGTTGCGCCAGCTTGAGGCAGGTGTCGTAAATCTCCTGTTCAATCCGGTCAGCCGCCCCCACATCGTCCCGCGCAATATAAGCCCAAACTTCGAACAGATCCTCCGTCGCCGCCGGCGTGAGGCGATAGGGCGTCATGCTCCAGCGCGAGCCCTGTGCCAAGCCGCTTTGCGAGCAGTCAATTGACTGCGAACCTGCTCGGGATCGACGAGTTGGCCGGATTTCGCTTGGTGCCAGCCCACTTCGATCTTCTCCCGGGCTTCGGCCTTCCAGCGTTCCTGTTCCTCCAGCAATGCCAACGCAGCGCACACTACCTCGCCAGCCGATTCGAATTCGCCCGAGACCACCTTTCGGCGGACCAACTCTTCGAATTCAGGAGGCAGGGCGACCGTCACTCCCAAACGATGCGGAACGCGCTCCCCCTTGTCAAACGAAGCCCGAACGTCCGGGCTTCATTGCCTTCTTCGCCAGCGCGAGTCCACTCTAGGATTTTGGGAATTCCTCCCTTCCCACCCTTGCGCTTCGCCTGCTCCTGCACGATCCTTTCGGCATGACTGCGAACCATGCTTCGTGGTCATCCGGATCGAGTCCGAACAGCAGTCCCGGCCCACCCGAGACTCCCGTTCCGATCCCTTTTCGGATGGCCCCGCCATGTTGCTGCCCCAGGAAGCATTCCCTTCCTGCGCTCCCTTCTGCCTGTACGCCGCCAGCCTCCCCCGCCCCACCGCCACTCCTTATAAGAGCCTGCCTGCAAATTCCAGCGGGGTTGGCGGCGAGGGATTTTGGCTGCGGCCGAGGCACCCGTGCCCTGATCCGACCGACTCGAATCACCCCTCGCAAGTATGCATTAAATGTGCTCTCGATCGATCTACCAGCCTCCACCAAAACTCGCCAACACCCCTGCCGCATGCCCGTAAATAGGACTTTACGGGCGCAAAATCCCTCTCGCCGCGAAGGTTCGAAAGAACCACAAAGCTCCAAAAGCAACACTTCCTTTAATGAGTCACTGCGCCCGGATGCCCACACGAGCGGGGTTACGAGCTTGAGTCAGATTACGCGATGCTCGCTCACCCCCGCGCCCAGCCTTCCCTGCCCTCGCGTCGAGGCTACCATCGAGTATGCATTTGATGTGCTCTTACCCAATCCGCCAGCCTCCACCAAAGCCCGCCAACACCCCCACCGCATGCCCGTAAATAGGACTTCGTGGGCGCAAATTCCCCCTCGTCTCGAATATCCGGGCGAGCCGAAAAGTTGTAAAGGCAACAATTCCATCCATGAGCCGCCGCCCATGCATGCCCCGGCCCGCTGCCGCACGGTCACGCGCCAGCACCCCTCGGCCCTCCGGCACCCCCGGCCTCCAGTTCCGATCGCACCCGCTTGCTCGGAAGCGATTGACGACGGAATCGCCGCGGCGGCAAGGTGGAAACCTATGCAGCATCGAATTTCGGCCTCGGCGGCGTGTTGGCTGGTGGCATTGATCTTGGCAGCGGTCGCGTTTCCCGGCCGGGCGGAGGACGAACCGCGCCCGCTGTTTGTGGAAGGTTACACGGGGCAGGTCAGTTACGCCCCGGGCGAGGAAGTCGCCTTGCACCTTTCGAGCAGCGCGGCACGAGTGACGGTGGAAGTTGCCCGGCTTGGGGTTCGAACGGAAGTGGTCTACACTCGGGAAGGCGTTGAGGCCCGCGAACATCCAGTGCCGGAGAATGCCTCGTCGCACGGCTGCGGCTGGCCGGTCGCGTGGCGCGTGCCGATCCCGTCCGATTGGCGGAGCGGCTATTATCAGGTCACGCTCCGCGCCCGGGATGGCGGCGGGAAGTTCATCCAGCGCAATGCACGAACGGCCGAGGGCACCTGCTACTTTATTCTGCGCGCCGCCGAACCCGGCCGGAGTTCGAAGATCCTGCTCCAGCTCGCGACGCACACCTACAACGCCTACAACAATTGGGGAGGGTTCAGCCTCTACGCGTATCACGGGCGGGGCGGCAATCAGGGTCACCGCGTTTCGTACGACCGCCCTCCGGCGAGCCAGTTTGGGATTTGGGAACATCCATTTGTCGCGTGGGCGGAGCGCGAAGGATTCGCTCTCGAATATGCGGCGAATGGCGACCTCGAAGAACGACCGGGGATGCTGCTGGCCTACCGCCTCGTGCTCAGCCTCGGGCACGACGAATATTGGTCCGCGCCGATGCGCGACCATTTGGAGAAATTTATCGCGGATGGGGGCAACGTCGCCTTCTTCAGCGGCAATACCTGTTGCTGGCAGGTGCGCAGCGAGGAGGGCGGACGGGCGCTGACGTGTTGGAAGCAGAATTATCATTCCGATCCGATCTACGCTGAGCGCGGCAGCCAGGCGACGCTTTCCAGCTTGTGGAGCCATCACCTGGTGCAACGACCCGAGAACCAGTTGACCGGGGTGGGATTCCTGTGGGGCGGGTATCACCGCAGCCACGGCCAGCTCATGGACGGCAGCGGGGCATACACGGTGCATCGTCCCGACCATTGGCTGTTCGCGGGCACCGGGTTGAAGCGCGGCGACAGCTTCGGAGCCAAGGATACCATCGTCGGCTACGAATGCGATGGCTGCGAGATCGAGTGGCGGGATGGCTTGCCCTATCCCACCTGCCGGGATGGTACGCCGAAAACCTTCGAAATTCTCGGCACCGCGCCCGCCCAGTGGCATCCGGACGATTGCCAGTGGTACGACCAGTGGGAGAACGGCCGCAAGGGGAACGCCGTGCTCGGCAGTTACACGCGCGGCGGAACGGTCGTGACCGCGGGCAGCACGGATTGGTCGCACGGCTTGCGCGGCGGCGACCCCATCGTCCAGAGAATCACCCGCAACGTTCTTGAGAAATTGGGGCGATGAAGTTGCGCCTTGCCACGGGCCACACGGATCTTGCTGCCGCCCGGCCAAGGGAGGACTTTCCAGTTGCCACCGCCAGGGGCCTCGTTCAAACTGCCGAAAACCTATGGAAAGAACGAGAATCGCCGCGCTCTGCGGCATCGCCGGGCTCCTCGCCTACGGCACGGTCCACCTGGTCCGGGCGGAGAATGCCAAGCCGAAATACACCGTTTCGGAAGTCATGAAGGCGATCCACAAAGGGGACGACAATATCGCCAAGCGCGCCGCCAAAGGCGTGGCCACCAAAGAGGAGCTGGCGAAGATCGTGGACTATTATGCCGCGATGCCGCTGAACGAGCCGCCGCGCGGCGACAAGGCGGCGTGGGAAAAGAAAGCCAGCACGCTCTTCAAAGCCGCCAAGTCCATGCAGGCGGGCGAAGCCGGCGGTCTTGAAGCGTTCCAAAAGGCCGTCAACTGCAAGGCTTGTCACAACGATCACAAGCCCGAGCAGAAATAGGCTCGCCCTCGCTCGTTCACGGAGGGGCGGCTGAAGTCCAGACCCGCCCCAAAGGTTGCGGGGACCGAACCCACTCCAGGCTCGGAGTGTTCTCCGGCAGGGTGGTATAGCGTTTCCGCCCGGTCGCAGTGGAAGTCCATTCGTACAGGTGGGCGGTCGAACCGGCCCACCGGATGGGAGTTCCTGAGCGTCTGGCTTCCCAGTGTCCCTCTTCGGTTTCGCCCAAGTGTTTCCAGGAGCCTTGGAGGAATCCGTCCCGCATCGTTCCGGTGAGGGCATACGCCTCGGCGATGTGCTCGACGCGCAGTTCGAGTTGGTTGGTGCGGAAGCTGCCCCCGCGGATCGACGCCCAGCGATACTCCCCGGCCTGATCGAACCGTCCCACGACCGCCCCGTTTTCGTAACACAGCTCCCACCCGAGATAGATTTTGGAACCGTCCCCGCGCGTGCCTTCGATGCTCCAGGCACCGGCGATGCGTGACGCATCCGGCTCCGATTCCGGCGGGAGAACGAAGACGAACGGCTCCGTAAAGTTCTCATGGGCCGGCCGGGGCCTTCGGCGCAATTCGAATCGACCGCTCTTCTTGATCGCGAAGAGCGGCACCAGCCCGGGCCGCCATTCGCGCGAAGCCACCCCGTAAAAGACCGGTGCGTTGGTGCGGCCGGCTTCCGGTCCGGGTGCGTCCTCCATCGTGAGCCGCTCTCCTGACTCGTTTTCGGTCCGATAGACAGGAACCAGCCGCCATTTCGCGTCGCCGCCTGGGGCAGGCGTTTCCGCGTCGATCAAGGTCGCTGTCCACATCACAGCGAAGATGGCTCCGGCCAGCCGGTGGCTCGAACAGTACCGGCGTCCGTATTGTGCCGGAAGGCTCGCGCCATCGGTCTCAAGGCTTGAGTCAGGAAATTCGTCTGTATTATCGGCCATCATCCGCCTTGGGTATCAAGACCCGCCGCCAGTCTTGGGGCACTTCCTCCAGGTTGGGACCGGTTCAGAGGCCATCTCCAATACACGTACACACACGCACCGACCCGTCGAAATACCCGTAAATACACGCTCGCATACACGTAAATACACACGAAATACACGTAAATACACGTAAATACACACGATTGACACACCTGAAATCGGCCAAAAAATAATCCTAACTATCTTATCATCAGATACTTGCGATTAATGTTCCCGTCAAAAATACCTTCGAGGACATACACACGCCGCCTGCCCTGCCTTGGCCGGTGCGCCTGCCCCGCTTCGGTCCGGCGCTTCTCATCGCACCGGCGCGGTCCGTCCGGCTTGCTGGCGGAGTGCTGAGCGGCTTAACTGGCGCGGTGCTCGTGCATGTGAATGGCCGGCTGGTTCCGGAGGAAGAGGCGAAGGTCTCGGTCTTCGACCGCGGGTTCATGTACGGGGATGGGCTGTTCGAGACGGTTCGGGCCTATGGCAGTCGGCTTTTTCTCTGGGAGGCCCATCTGGCCCGCTGGCGCGCCGGAGCCGCGACGCTGGGGATTGTCCCGCCGGTCGCTGAGCCCCGACTGAAAGCAGCTGCCGAGGAATTGATCCGGGCGAACGGAGCCACCGAAGCCATCCTGCGGATCCATCTTTCGCGCGGCGCAGGCAAACGGGGTTACTCCCCGCGCGGGGCGGACGCCCCCACTCTCGTGCTCTCCGTCCATCCGGCATCCAAGCAGGAACGGTTGGCTCGGGTCATTGTTGCGCGGCAGCCATTTTGGACGCGCGATCCCCTTGGGGCCGTAAAGCATACCTCGCAACTGCCGCGCATCCTGGCGCGGGCGGAGGGGGACGCGGCGGGCGCGGATGAAGCCTTGCTGACCAATGAAGCGGGGGAGCTTCTGGAGGGGACGAGCGCGAACCTCTTTTGGTTCGAGGGAGAAACGCTGGCCACGCCTCCGCTGGTGGGGTCGCTCCTGCCCGGGACAACGCGTGCCTTTGTGCTCGAACTGGCTCGCGCGATTTCGATGCCCGTCCGGGAGCGGGCCATCGCCAAGCTCGACCTGGCCGCTGCGAACGGAGCCTTTCTGACCTCCGCCGGAGTGGAGTTGTGGGAGATTGGCGAATTGGACGGCCAGCCAATGGCGCGGTCGCCCGAGTTCGCGAGGCTACAAAAGGCCTACCAAGCGGGCGTGGAGCGGTTCGTCCGGGATAACCCGAAGGCTGGCGAGTGAGACGGCAGGATGCAACATGGCGGAATCGTATCGGGGCCGTGCTGGCGCTGGCGGGGCTCGCATGGTTCGCCGGAGCCGCGGAACCTTCCAGCAACATCGAACGCCCGCCCGGCGTGACCGCGTTATTCCGGACCGGAGAGAAAGTGGATGCGCTGCGGGTGCCCGGATTTGCCTTTTTTCAAAAAACCGGTGAAGCCCCAACGCCGTTCCTGCCGAGCGGGCCTTACGACGTGGAATTCACCGGGATCGTGACGGTGGAGCTGCGCCAGCAGACGGTCTTCCAGGCCGAATTGCAGGGGTCACTGGCCCTTTCGGTGAATGGCCGCACCGTATTTCAGGCCGAAGGCACGGGCGGACTGACTGCGCCCAGCGCGCCGGTGCGCCTCAACAAAGGCACGAATTGGCTGGTCGCGCGTTTTACGCCGCCCCGCTCGGGCGACGCGCAACTGCGGCTCTTGTGGGGCGCGAAAGGCGCGCTGCCGCAGCCCATCCCTGAGACCGCTCTGAGTGCGGTGGTTTCGCCAGAAGTCACGGCTGGAGCGCTCCGGCGGGAAGGCCGGGGGCTGTTCGCGGAACTTCATTGCGCCAAGTGTCACACGACCTCGGCCTCGGGCCTTCCGGAACTGGCGATGGATGCGCCGGACCTGGCCGGAATCGGGCGACGGCTGGATGAGCGGTGGCTCGCGGCCTGGATCGAGAACCCGGCGGCAGTCCGGCCCACCGCCACGATGCCCCGGCTGCTCCACGGCGAAGCCGCACGCGAAGAGGCGCAGGCGATCGCGGCCTACCTCGCCGCGCAGTATTCCGGTCGCGCAGTCGAACCACCGGAAGCCGTGGGGGATGGTGAGAGAGGTCGTCAATTCTTCGAGACCATGCATTGCGGTGCATGCCACACGGTGCCTGGAACGACTGCGGGGGACACCGCCAAACTCGCGCTGGACCGCACGCGCGGGAAATTCCAACCGGGCACACTGGCGGGATATCTCGCGCGTCCGCACGCACATTTCCACTGGAATCCAATGCCGGATTTCCATTTGAGCCCGGCCGAAGCCGCCGATCTCGCAGCCTACCTGGGCGAAGAGAAACTGCCGAAACGGATGTTCGATGGAAGCATCGTATCCCCAGCCACACTCGCCCAGGGGAAAGATCTCCTCCGGGAACGGGGTTGCCTGAATTGCCACACGCCCGCGGACCGGGTCGAAGGGTTCGCCAAGCCCGCCACCGCCCTCGCCGCGTTGCCGAATCCCGCAGGGTGCCTGGCCCCGGAGGGCGCAGGGAGAACGATAGGCCGGGCACCCATCTATCGGCTGACGGATCACCAGCGCGCGGCCTTGCACGCGTTTCTCGCCAGCGGCCTCGCGTCGCTCGAACAGGATTCCCCCCGCGAGTTCGCGCTCCGGCAGGTGGAGCGGCTGAATTGCCGAGCCTGCCACGGCGCATTCGATGGGTTTCCTCCCTTCGAAATACTCGGGAGCAAACTGCAGGCTGATTGGTCGGCCAAGTTTATTGGCGGCGAGATTCGAGACAAGCCCCGGCCCTGGCTGGCGGCGCGCATGCCTGCCTTTCCCGCAGCCGCTCATGGCCTAGCTCACGGGCTCGCGATGTTGCACGGCTTCAGCGACAGCACCCCCAACGCTGGGCCAGTGGATCAGAAACTCGCGGAGATCGGGCGGAAGCTGGTCTCGGCGGAGGGCGGATTCGCGTGTCTCGCGTGCCACGCCATCGGCCCGGGAAACCCAGCTCCGGTGACGGAAGGGGCTGGCATCAACTTTTCGTGGAGCGCTCTTCGGCTGCGACCCTCCTATTACCGGCAGTGGACGCTGAACCCGCCGTCCATCGATCCGCGCACGAAAATGCCCGTCTATTTCGATGAGGCGGGCCGGAGCCCACTGGCGGATATTCTCGAAGGCGACGGCCTCCAACAGATCGACGCGATCTGGGAGTATCTCCGCGGCGAGGCGGCGAGGCGCTGAGTATGGTCGCGCGCGTGGCTCTGGATTGGCAGCTTCGGAAGGAGTTCGATTATTTCGTTCCTCCGGCGCTCGAAGGCCAGGTGCGGGTGGGTTGCCGGGTGCGGGTGCCGTTCGGATCGCGGAGCCTCCTCGGCGCCGTGACCGCCCTGATGCCCGAATCGGCTCACCCGAGCCTGAAAGCGATCGAAAAGGTCATCGGGGAGCACTCGGCGATCGCCCCGAAGGTGCTGGAACTCGCGCGCTGGATTTCCGAATATTATTGCTGCCCTCTGGACGTCACGCTCCGGTCGGTCATGCCCGATTCCGTGCGCCGGGAAGAGCCCGGCTGGAAGGAACGGCTGACCGTTCGCTTCATGGGCGCTCCGGAATTGCCGGCCGGCTTGAGCCTGCGGCAGCGGGAAATCCTCGAACTCCTTCGCGTCCGTGGATCGGTGCCCCTCGCGCCGTTCCTCGAGGAAGCGCGCACCACCCTGGCGACGCTCCGGCGTCTCGAGGAATGCCACCAAGTGGCGCTGACGTCGGAAATCTCCGAACGCGATCCCTACGCCCACGAGACGATTCTCCCCTCCAAGGCGCTGGCGCTGAATCCCGAACAGGAACGCGCGCTCGCCCAGATCACGTCCGCCATCGGCAACCCAGGTGAAGCGAAACCGAAGAAACCGCCGGTCTTTCTGCTGCATGGGGTGACCGGCAGCGGCAAGACTGAAGTATACTTGCAGGCCATCACGCATGCACTGGAGCGCGGGCTGGGGGCGATCGTGCTGGTTCCGGAAATCTCGCTGACGCCGCAAACCGTCGAGCGCTTCAAGGCCCGCTTCAGCTCCGGCGCCTGCCAGACGCTGGTAGCCGTTCTGCACAGCCACCTCTCCGCGGGCGAACGCCACGACGAGTGGCAGAAGATCCGGCAGAATCGCGCCCGCATCGCCATCGGCGCGCGCTCCGCCATTTTCGCGCCGGTGGAAAACCTGGGCCTCATCATCGTCGACGAGGAACACGAACATTCCTACAAACAAGAGGAGACGCCGCGCTATCACGCGCGCGATGTGGCGGTGGTGCGCGGGCGGATCGAGGGCGCGGCGGTCGTGCTCGGTTCGGCCACGCCTTCGCTGGAGAGCTATTACAACGCGCGGCGGGGCAAGTACGCGCTCCTCGAAATGCCCACGCGGGTGGACGATCAGAAGATGCCGCTCGTCCGCGTCGTCGACATGCGGATGGAAGCCCGGCGCGCGAAAGGCCCGCCCATCTTCTCGCAGCCGCTGCGGGAACAAATCCTGCGCCGTCTCGAAAAAGGGGAGCAAACCATTCTCTTTCTCAACCGGCGCGGCTACTCTTCGTCGCTCCAATGTCTCAAGTGCGGCTATGTGGCCGGCTGCCTGAATTGCAGCGTCTCGCTCACCTACCATCGTTCCAAACAGACGCTGCTGTGCCACATTTGCGGGCACCGGGCGGAGGTGCCGCGCGTCTGCCCCGACCCGGCCTGCCGCAATCCGGCCATCCGGTATTCCGGCGTCGGCACGGAAAAGGTGGAGGAAACGCTCACCAAGATCTTTCCCCAGGCCCGCATCGCCCGGATGGATTCCGACACGCTCAAACGGAAGGAGGATTACCGCCGGACGCTCGGCGACTTCCGCACGGGCAAGATCGACATTCTGGTGGGCACGCAGATGATCGCGAAGGGCCTGCACTTTCCGAATGTCACGCTGGTGGGGATCATCTTCGCCGACCTCGCGCTCCACTTGCCGGATTTCCGCGCGGGCGAGCGCACGTTTCAATTGCTCACGCAAGTGGCCGGCCGGGCCGGCCGGGGGGATGTCGAGGGCGAAGTGGTCGTTCAGGCTTTCACGCCGTTTCATCCCGCGATCCAGTACGCCCGGCGGCACGATTTCCTGGGCTTTTACGAGCAGGAGATCGAGTTTCGCGCCCAGCTCGACTACCCGCCGGTCGGCCGGCTGGCCATGCTCACGTTTCGGGGCCGCAACGACGAGAAGGTCGCCCTCTGCGCCGGTGAGATCAAAAAGGAGCTCGACCGGCAGTTTCCCGACAACCAGATCGCCATTTGCGGTCCGGCGCCCGCCCCGCTGTTCAAGGCCGAGGGCTATTTCCGGCATCAGATCATGCTTCGCGGCAAACGCCTGCCCGGCTTCAGCCGCAAGCTCGCGGAAATCCAGGAGCGGCTGCGGCTGCCCGAGGATGTCCTCATGGCCATCGATATCGATGCGATCAATTTGATGTAACCCACCAGCGCAACCTTGCCGGGAACCCGGTGTTCGTTAGGTTAGCTCTCGGATGTCCGATCCACTCGATGCCGATGCCGCGCTGATGCTCCGGGTCACCCAGGGCGATGGGGAGGCTTTTGCCGAATTGGTTGACAAGTACAAGCAGGCCATCGTCAATTTTCTCTATCGGAATCTCCGCGATCTCGAGGAAGCGGAAGACCTGGCCCAGACCGTATTTCTACAGGTGTATAAATCCGCCGCGCGCTACCGTGTCGAAGCCAAGTTCACCACCTGGCTTTACACCATCGCCCGGAATCTGTGCCTGAACGAGATCCGCCGCCGCTCCCGGCATCCGGCCGAGTCCCTCGATGCCGCGCTCGACCCCGGCGAGACACTGACGCCCCGGCAATTCGAGGATGGGCGGGCCGTGGCGGCAGACGATCAGGCGCTGCAGGATGAACTTGCCGCCAAAGTCCAGGAAGCCCTCGGCGCGCTGCCCGAGAACCAGCGGACCGCCATCCTGATGTTCAAGGAACAGGAACTGTCCTACGAAGAGATTTCGGCGGTGCTCGGCTGCTCGCTGTCCGCCACCAAGTCCTTGATCCATCGGGGCCGGGAAGCGCTCAAGGAACGGCTCAAACCATATCTGCGCACCGGTGTTTGGAGCGTCAGCGAATGAGGAACTTTTGTCGTCCATTGGTGATTAAGTATTTGGCCCGAGGAAGGAGCCGCCGATGAACAAGCCGCGACAATACGAAGCCATGTTAAGGGCGCTGCGCAAGGACTTGCCCGCCGCGGAGCGGAAAGAGCTGCAGGAAGAGCTGGAGCGAGACCCCGCGATGCGCGCCGATTGGGAGGAAGAGCTGGCCCTCGAACGGTGCCTGGATGCCCTGCCCAAAGCCCCCGTGTCCTCGAATTTCACCGCGCGGGTCCTCGCCGCCGCCCGCGAGGAGGTGCAGGCCCCACCCCGCCCGGCCTCGGGCGGACCACTCTGGCCGTGGCTGCGCTGGCATTTGGCGTTTCCTGCCATGGCGGTGGTGGCGATCGGGCTCGTGCTGTTTCAAGTCCGGGAAAGGACCGCCCGCCTGGAACTGGCCGACACCGCCAAAACGGTCGCCACGATCGCCGGCCAGATCGCCCCCGCACAGCAGGCCACGACCGCCGTGGAGTTGCTCGGCAATTTCGAAGCTGTCCGCACGCTGGCCCGCGTTCCGGCCGAAGGGGCGATGGATGTGGAACTGTATATGGCTTTGCTCAAATGATCCGTCTGGCCCTCATATTCCTGGCTGGCTTGCTGGCCGCACCCGTCCCAGCCTCCGAAGAGGCCGTGGCGAAGTTTCCGCTGCCGCCTTCGCCCGTCGAAGAATTTCGGCACTGGCTCGTCATGCCCGCCGAGCGGCTGGATGCCGCGATGGCTGATCGGCCGATCGAAAAGCGCTCCGTCCTGCTCCGCAAGGTCAATTACTACAAATCTCTCGGTTATGCCGAACGCGAGCGGCGTCTCGAGCTCGTGGAACTGCGCTGGTACCTGAGCCCATTGCTCACCGTGCCGGCCGAGGAACGCGTACAGCAGGTCCGATACATCCCCGCGCGCTACCGCCCGGTTGTGCAAGCCCGCCTCGATCACTGGCAGATGCTGCCGCCGGAATTCCAGCGCCAGGTGCTCGAAACGGAACTCGGCATGCAGTATCTCATTTTGCTGCCGCAGCCGAAGGCCGCCCCGGAGATTGTTCCCACCCCTCCGGAACCTCCCATTTCTGCCCAGCTTCAGCGCATCTTCGCGCTGACGCCGGACCGCCGCGTCCGCCTGCTGAGTTCCTTCCCGGATGCCGAGCGCGACGAAATCCAGCGGACGCTCGATATCTTCGCGCACCTTCCTCCCGAATTGCGCCGCACCTGCATCGAATCGTTCGAGCGCCTCGCCCGCATGAATGTCGGCGAACGGCGCGAGTTCCTGCGCAACGCCGAACGCTGGCAGGCATTGAGCCCGCTCGAACGAACCACCTGGAAAACGCTCGTCGACTCCCTGCCGCCGTGGCCCACCGGCCAAGGGGACGCCCCGACGCCGCCCGTCCCGGTGCGGGTCGGCTTTTCCGAAAAGCCGTGATGGGGCCAGGCCGAGCCGGCCTCCGGTCGTGCGGCTTATAAGGCCGACTGGATTCGCGCGAACAATTCGTCGTACTCCTCCAGCGCCGGAAACTGCGGGAATTGTTGCTGAATACTGGCCGGCGACCGAAAGAGATACCCCGTGTTGGCCGCGGCGAGCATCGCCGTGTCGTTGAAAGAATCTCCGGCGGCGATGACGTTGTAATTGAGCTGCCGCAGAGCCTGCACCGTTTTCGCCTTCTGATCGGCGATGCGGAGGCGGTAGCCGGCAACTTTGCCGTCTCGAATTTCGAGCCGATGGCAGAGCAGCGTGGGCCAGTTGAGCTGCTGCATCAGCGGCTGGGCGAACTCCTCAAAAGTATCCGAAAGAATGAGCACTTGCGTAGCCGCACGCAGATCGTCCAGAAACTTGCGGGCACCCTCCAGGGGCTCAAGCGTGCCGATGACCCGTTGGATATCCGCGATGCCGAGGCCGTGCCGGGCCAGCAACTCGATCCGCCCCTTCATCAGCACATCGTAGTCGGGCTCGTCGCGGGTGGTGCGGCGGAGTTCCGGGATGCCGGTCTTTTCCGCCACGGCGATCCAGATTTCCGGCGTCAGCACGCCCTCCATGTCCAGGGTCACGATCGATTGCTTCACGGGCGCGGATGGTTCCAAGAACCTGCCGGGCTGTCCAGTGCCAGGTGGGCGAGCGGCGAGGAGCCCACGCGCGACGATGGCCGCAAGGGAAGGTGTGGAATTGGCAAATTTGGGCCAGGGTGGAGGCAAGACATCACTTGATCGGGGAAGCGGGAAGAGCATATTGGGGGTAAGAGAGCGGCGGGCTGGCGTCCGAGTCGCCGGGGCCGCAACGGCGGGCAAATCGCGTCGTCAACGCGATCGTTGGCAGTAAGACCGCCGGCGCGCACCAGCCCGCCGCGATCGACTTCTGGCACAGTGCGCCCAGGGATGCGGAGGGGCGTTGGTCTTGAAAGAACGACGGGAGAGAGGCAGCTTAACCGATATGAAAACGCTGACCCTGGAAGTGCCTTCGGCGCGGGATGAGGCCGAAATGGTGCGCCTGCTTCGTCTGGAACTGGCGTTGGCGGTGTATCGTGAGGCCGCGTTATCCCCGGGACGGGCGGCGGAACTAGCCGGGATGGGGCGTTGGGAGTTCGCGGATATCGCCAAATCGCGCGGCGTGGCCACGCCTTACACTCCGGAGATGATCGAGGAGGACTTCGCTCGTGGCGGCAGTCGTTAGCGATGCCTCGCCGTTGGTGCATCTGGCTGCGATCAGGCGATTCGGCACGCACTAATTGCGGAATTGTGAGTGTTTATATTTTTTGAGGAATGATTACTCGATTTATATTGATTAGTTCCATCGCACTGACATGGCTGATTGTGAAGTCACCAGCGCAGCCAGCCGCTCTGAATCCGCATCTTGAAATGATGAGGATCACTGGCCTTTTGGTTGGCAACGGCCAAACAAACACTGCATCTCTTGGGTCAGCCTTCTTTCTAGGCCGCCCGTATCGTGCCAATGCAAGGGCTACGTTTCTTGTTTTGGTTACTGCCAAGCACGTATTAAATGGATTTACCGGATCTAATTGTGCCTTTGTATCCCGAGGAGAGTGGAACGGAGAGTGGAAGATATGGACAATGCCTTTAATTATTCGAGATGAAAAAGGACAAAAGCTTTGGGTAGAGCATCCGGCCGCAGACGTCGCTGCTATCAAGCTGGATGTTCCACCGACTATCCCAACAGCAAGTTTGCTTCCCAATAATATGGTTGTGGTTACTGACAATTTGATCGACGACGAAAGTGTAAAGAGGTGGCATATCGGAACTGGTTATCCTGTATTCTGCTTGGGTTATCCGAACGGTTTCCATCTTGGCGCTGGGTTTCCGGTGCTCAAGACAGGTATCATTTCTTCCTATCCATTGGTTCCGGCTGCGAAGAACCCGGAATGGGCGTGTGATTTCTTCGCCTTTGGAGGTAACAGTGGTGGGCCTGTTTACGTGCTTCAGGACAATCCGTCGGTTGGAGGGCTCATCCATGTTGGTGTTCGAGTCTGGAGCGTAGTTGGGCTTGTTTCTAAGCGAATCGGCGAACTGGGAGTGGCTTTGATCGTTCCAGCGCAGTTTATCCGTGAAACGGTGGATATGCTGCCTGAACCCAAGCTTGGTGATATTCAGGTAGCTCCTGACGACAGGATTGGTTCAATCGAACGCCCTAAAGGAACGGGATTCACAAGCGATGCGGACAGCAAGAAACCGTAAGCAACTTGGCACCGGGGAGATCGTTTGGGACATTACGCGAATCGCGCATCTGGCGAGCCGCCGGTGGGCACCAGCTCGACAGCGGGAAAATTGATTATAGATTGTCCCGCGTGAGCCGCAGTATCTCTGAAATCACGGAAGAAGCCTTGCGCTTGCCCTCGAACGAGCAATTCCAGTTGGCTCGCACTCTTTTGGAGAACGCGCAATTGAGCGGCGAAGCATCCGCGGAGGGGGCTTGGGACGAGGAAATCGAGCGCCGGATCGCGGCGATCGACGCGGGTCGGGCGCGCGGGCTCCCCTTTGCCGAAGTCCTGCGCACTCTGGATCGGCGGCTGGGCCGAGCATAACCTTTCTGGCACTGGAAGAAGCGGCGCGCGAATTTCTCGATTCTCCCGCATTACGTGTCCTACATCGTTTTGGGCAACATCATCTGAGTCGTCGCGATCACCAGCGCCTTCCGACGTCCTGTGTATTGGTTGAGGCGCTTGGAACAGCCTTGATGCTTTTGATTCTCGCAATTCATCAGTGCGGCAAAGTGCGACGTTCGCAATCGACAAGCGAACGAGACTGCCGTACGATGGCGCTCTTAATCATCGAGGAAAATGAACTGGAAAACGGCCTCAACATTGGCGGCGGCACTGGTGTGCATGAATGGAATTTCGATAACGCAGGGGGACGAAGGGATGTGGCTCTTCAATGATCCGCCCCGGAAGCAGTTGCAGGAGAAGCATGGCTTCACGCCGAAGGACGAATGGCTGGAGCATGTCCAGAAATCGTCCGTCCGTTTCAATAGCGGCGGCTCCGGTTCGTTCGTGTCCGAGGATGGCCTGGTCATGTCGAACCATCATGTGGGGGCGGATTCGATCCAGAAATTCGGCACGGCCGAGAAGGATTATTTGCGGGACGGCTTCCACGCCCGCACCCGCGCGGAGGAGTTGCGCTGCCACGATCTGGAACTGAACGTCCTGATGAGCATCGAGGACGTCACGGATCGCGTGAATGCCGCTGTGCCGGTTGGATTGGACGCGGACAAAGCCTTCGCGGCCCGGCGCTCGGTGATGGCGGAGATCGAAAAGGAATCGCTCGACAAGACCGGCCAGCGCAGCGACGTGGTGACGCTCTTTCAGGGCGGCAAGTATCACCTGTACCGCTTCAAGAAATACACGGACGTCCGCTTGGTGTGGGCCCCCGAGCAGCAGATCGCCTTTTATGGGGGAGATCCGGATAATTTCGAATACCCGCGCTACTGCCTCGATGTCTGCTTCTTCCGCGCCTACGAGAACGGCCAACCGGCCAAGATCCAGCATTATTTGAAGTGGAGCGCGTCCGGCCCCAGCGATAACGAACTGATCTTCGTCTCCGGCCACCCCGGCGCCACGAGCCGCCTGCTGACTGTCGACGAACTCGAATACCGCCGCGATGTGCAATTCCCGCTGCTGATGGAGTATCTCCACCGCCTCGAGGTTCTCTTGAGCGTCTACAGCGACCGCACCGCGGAGAATGCCCGCCGCGCGAAGGATGAGCTTTTCGGCGTCAAGAACAGCCGGAAGGCCCGCGAAGGCGGCTTGGCCGGCCTGCTCGATCCCGCCTTGTTCGGCCGCAAGGTCGCTGCCGAAGCCCGCCTCCGCCAAGCCATGCAAGGGGATTCCAAATGGAAGGACGCGCTCGAATCCTACGACCGGCTCGCGGCGGCCCAGAAGGTCATCAAGGCCAATGCCCTCGAGTACAATTTCCTCGAGGCTGGCCGTGGCTTTAACAGCCAATACTTCCAGATTGCCCGGACTCTGGTGCGTGCCGCGGCCGAGCGCCCCAAGCCGAACGGCGAGCGCCTCCGCGAGTTTCGCGAATCGGCGCGCGAATCCCTCGAATTGGACCTCTTTTCCGAACAGCCGATTTACGACGACCTGGAGCAGCTAAAGCTGGCGGACAGCCTCTCCTTCCTCGCCGGCAAACTCGGGTTTCAGCACGAGCTGGTACAGCGCGTCCTCGCCGGCCAGTCGCCCCGGGATCGCGCCACGCAATTGATTCTCGGCACGAAAGTGAAGGACGTCGCCGCGCGCAAGGAATGGTACAAGGCCGAAGCGGCGAGCTTGGCCGGTTCCAACGATCCGATGATCCAGTTGGTGCTAATGATCGACGAACGCGCCCGCTCCCTCCGCAAGACCATCGAAGCGCAGGACGAGGTCAAGCGCCAGGGCTATGGGCGCATCGCCGCGGCCCGTTTCGCCCTCGAAGGCTCGGGCAACTATCCCGATGCCACTTTCACCCTTCGCCTCGCCTTCGGCCAGGCCAAGGGCTACGAGGAAGGCGGCCAGGCCATCCCCTTCCAAACGCGCATGGCCGGGCTTTACGAGCGCGCGGCGGAGCACAAGAACCAACCGCCCTTCGATCTGCCCCAGCGCTGGATCGAGCGGCGCGACCGGCTCGATCTGAGCACGCCGTTCAACTTCGTGAGCACCGCGGATATCATCGGCGGCAATTCCGGCAGCCCCACGATCAATCGCAAGGGCGAGATCGTCGGCATCATCTTCGACGGCAATATCCACTCCTTGGTCCTGGATTTTGCCTATAGCGATGCCAAGGCGCGGGCCCTGTCCGTGCATAGCAGCGCGATCATCGAATCGCTGAAAAAGGTGTACGACGCTCCCGAGCTTGTGAACGAATTGCTCAAGACGCGCTATCCCGTCAACCAGTAAGCGCATGAAGTCCGTCCGCGTCGGCGTTATTGGCCTGGGGAACATGGGGAAGTACCACGCCGATTATTTGGCGCAGGGAAAGGTGAATCGCTGCGAGCTGGCCGCGGTGGCGAGCGGCAGCGCGGCCAAATTCGAGAAGTTTCCAAACCAGAAACATTTCGCGAACGGAGAGGAAATGATCGGCTCCGGCTCGGTGGATGCCGTGCTCATTGCCACGCCGCACTATTCGCATACTTCCCTTGGCATCGCCGCGTTCAAGGCCGGTTTGCACGTCATGGTCGAGAAGCCCATCTCGGTACATAAGGCGGACTGCGAGCGACTCATCGCGGCGCACCAAGCCCGGCCCAACCTGGTCTTCGGCGCGATGTTCCAGCTTCGCACCGAGCCGCGCTACAAGAAGCTCAAGAGCCTGATCGAAAGCGGCGAATTGGGCCAGATCGTGCGGATCAACTGGATCATCACCGACTGGTTCCGCACCGAGGCCTACTACGCGAGCGGCGGCTGGCGCGCGACCTGGAAGGGCGAAGGCGGCGGCGCGCTTCTGAACCAATGCCCGCACCAGCTCGATCTGCTCCAATGGCTCGTCGGCATGCCGGAATCCATTCGCGGTTTCTGTCAGTTTGGCCGCTACCACGATATCGAGGTGGAGGACAATGTCACCGTCTTCATGGAATATCCGGGCGGTGCCACCGGCGTCTTCATCACCAGCACCGGCGAAGCTCCGGGCACGAACCGCCTCGAAATCGCCGGCGATCGCGGCAAGCTCGTCCTCGAGCAGGGCCGCCTCACCTTTACCCGCAACGAATCCCCCATGCGCGAATTCAGCCGCGCGGCGAAGACCGGGTTCGCCCGTCCCGACGTCTGGAATGTCGAAGTTCCCTACGACAATTCCGCCGCCCAGCACGCGACCGTCATGCAGAACTTCACCGATGCGATTCTCGACGGCGCCCCGCTCATCGCGCCCGGGGCCGAGGGACTCCGCTCGGTCGAGTTTGCCAACGCCGCGCTCTATTCCACTTGGGCCGGCGAATCCGTCCGCCTCCCTCTTGATGCCGCCGCCTACGAGCGCGCCTTGCAGGAAAAGATTCGCAACTCGAAATTCGAAAAGAAAGTCGTCGAAACCTCGAGCGAGGATTTCGCCAAATCTTTTATCCGCTGAACGGCTCTCGAAAGCTCTAACTTAACTTTATGCACTACTTTTCTGGAATCGGCGACGAAGCCGCCAATCGCCTGGACGATCAAATCCGCGCCATCAAGACCCTCGGCTGGAGCCATCTCGAAGCGCGCAATGTCCAGATCGATGGCTTTCCCAAGGCGAACCTGCACGAGATTCCCGATGCCGCCTTCGATCTCGCCGTCGAGAAGCTGAACGCCGCGGGCGTCCGCGTGAATTGCTTCGGCTCCACCATCGCGAACTGGGGCAAGAAGATCGACGATCCGAACGAGCCGTCCCTCGCCGAGGCCCGCCGCGCCGTGCCGCGCATGCAGCGGCTCGGCGCCAAGTTCGTCCGCATCATGAGCTACGCCGTCCGCCCCGAAGAGGATCAGATGGCTCTCGAGCGTTTCCGCCGCCTGCGCGAAATCTGCCAGCTTTTCTTCGACGCCGGCCTCCAGCCCGTCCACGAGAACTGCATGAACTACGGCGGCATGGGCTGGCCCTTCACCCTCGAACTCCTCGAGCAAATCCCCGGCCTCAAGCTCGTCTTCGACACCGCCAACCCCATCTTCAACGACGATCGTTCCAAGCCCAAACCCTGGCCCAAGCAAAACCCGTGGGAGTTTTACACCCATGTGAAGCCGCACATCGTCCACATTCACATCAAGGACGCGCGCTGGAATCCCGTGAAGAACGATGCCGATTACACCATGCCCGGCGAGGGCGATGGCTGCGTCCAGCCCATCTTGAAGGACTTGCTCGCCTCCGGTTACCAAGGCGGCATCTCCATCGAGCCGCACGTCGCCGTGGTCTTCCACGACGCCACCGTCAAAACCTCCGATCAGGAAATGTTCGATAGCTTCGTCACCTACGGCCGCCGCCTCATGTCCCTCGTCGACGACATCATGGTCGAGCTGAACCTCCCCAAAGCCAGGGCCGAATCCCCCCGCCTCGCGCACGCCGCGGCCTGAGCCGCCTCACCTGCGGCCGGGGCCGCTTCAATCCACCACTTTGTACAGGTGCGTCCGGCTGCGCAGCACCAGCGCATGGCCGGCCACCGCTGGCGACGCCATAAATCCATCCCCCAGTTCATTCGTCGCCAGCGCCCTGAACGTCCGCCCCGCCTCCAGCACCACCGTTTTCCCCTCTTCGCTGAAGCAATAAATTCGCCCCGCCCCGGCGATCGGCGAGGCCGAATAATTCCCGCCGATTCGCTCCCGCCAAACCTCCTGCCCCGTCTTCGCCTCCAGGCACGAGGCGATCCCCCCGTCATCCACCGTGAACAACAGCCCTCCCACCCACAGCGGCGATGGCTTGCACGGGGCGTTCCGCGACGAGCGCCACACGATCTCCGGATTCGCTCCCCCCGGCCGGATCGCCAGCAGCTCGCTCTTCGCGAACCCCATCGACGCAAAGATCAACCCCTCCCCCATTACCGGCTGGCACGTCCCCGAATGGCACTTGCGCTCCTCCACCCGCCACAGCTCCTCCCCCGTCTCCGGCCGGTAGCCATACAACGCCTTCGAGCCCAGGCTCAGCATCACCGGCCCCGCCCCATAATCCGCCACCGTTGGCGTCGAGAACGCCTTTCGGAAATCCCCATCCGCCTCCGGTTTTCCCGCCGCCGTCAAATCCTTGAAATCGATCGATCGCTCCCGCCGCCACACCGTCCGGCCCGTCTCCTTGTCCAGCGCCGCCACATACTGAAAATCGCTCCCATCGAAATGCATCAGCAGCAGATTCTTATACAGAATCGGCGACGAACCCGCCCCCCGGAAGTGATTGCACACGAAGTCCGTCCGCTGCCAGATCACCCGGCCCGTCCCCGCCTCCAGGCAGGCCGTCCCCGGCGAGCCGAAGCTCACGTACACCCGCTCCCCCTCCACCACCGGCGTGGGAGAGCCGTAGGTGTTGAACTTGTGCGCGAACTGCGGATTCGGAACCTCGAATAGCGGCAGATCGTACAACACCTTTCCCGTCGCCAGATCCACCGCCATCACCCCCAGCTTCTGCCCATCCTCGCTCGCCGTCGTCACCCACACCCGCCGCCCATCCAGCACCGGCGAAGACCACGCCCGCCCGTGAATCGGCGTCTTCCACGCGATCCCATTCGTCTCGCTCCAGCGCAGCGGCAGCCGTTCCGCCGCCGCCACCCCTTGCCCCGCCCTCCCGCGAAACTCCGGCCACGACGCCGTTCCCGCCCCGCACATCAGCGGCATCGCCGCCACCAGCCACAACCATCGGATCATCCCCGCAGCCTACCATCCCCGCGGTGCCCCCCGCAAGCCCGCCGCGCCGCGTTCTCCATTTTCCCATCGACTAACGGCTGCCGACCGGCTTAAAACCGTTTAGAACCCTTGGGTTGGAGCCCATCTAACCGCCACGCTTAGCACGAGACCGCTGCCATGAATGCCGCCTTTCGTCATCTGCCCTACCGGGCTCGCGCCCGCGCCTTCACCCTCATCGAACTCCTCGTCGTCATCGCCATCATCGCCATCCTCGCCGGCATGCTTCTCCCCGCCCTGGCCAAGGCCAAGGAAAAGGGCCAGCGCACCCGCTGCATCGGCAACCTCAAGCAACTCCTCCTCGCCACCCACATGTACGTCGGCGACAATAATGACGCCCTCCCCTACACCTCCTGGAGTTCCGGCGCCTTCAACGTTCCCAACTGGTGCTACACCCGCATCGCCCGCAACCGCCCCGACCACACCGTCGAAAAAGGCCAGCTCTGGAACTACCACGCCACCCGCCAGCTCTACTTCTGCCCCCTCGACCGCACCAACACCTCCTTCTTCCGCCTCCGCGAAATGAAAGTCGCCAGCTACATGATGAACGGTGCCGTCTCCCAATACTCCACCGGCCCCCGCGGCGAATACTCCACCTACAAACACACCCAGTTCGCCCCCGACGCCATGCTCTACTGGGAAGCCGATGAAAAACAACCCTCCAACTACGACAACGTCGCCAGCCGCCCCGACGAAGGCGTCAGCCAGCGCCACAATACCGGCGTCGTCATGGGCATGTTCGGCGGCCAGACCGAATACATGAAATACCGCGCCTACATTCAGGAAGCCGGCGTCGGCGGCTTTCGCGGCAACCGCCCCGGCCGCTTCTGGTGCGTCCCCGGCTCCAGAACCGGCGAATAACCATGCGCCCTCCCCTCCCCGCCGCCGCGCGCACCCCTCCACCCCGCCCTCCGGAGTTCCCCCTGTTCGGGGTAGGCTGGGCGCCCCGCCCGTCCCGTTCGGGAGCCTCGCCCGAACGACTTCACCCCAGGAGATCCTGTTCTCCTCGAGCGCTCAGCGCGTTCGCCCTCGCCGTCACCCTCCTCCTCGCCGCGTGCGGCCGCGACCCCGGCCACGTCCGCCACCCCGCCAACCCCCGCGAAGCCGCCACCCAGGTCGAACAAGCCTTCGCCCACTCCGACCCCGCCACCCGCGGCATCGCCGCCGCCGTCTCCGCTGCCCTCCGCAACGGCGACTACGAACAAGCGGTCGTCTCCCTCCAAACCATCAAAACCGCCCCCGCCATCACCCCCGACCAGGGCCTCGCCATCCACGGCACCACCCTCGCCCTCGAAGCCCAGCTCATCCGCGCCCTCCAATCCGGCGACAAAAACGCCGAACGCGCCTACGAACTCCTCAAAACCCTCAAGCGCAACTGACACACCTCTAATCACCGCAGCCAACCCGCCCTGAATCGTTCCGGTTCGCCCGTCCTCGAGGAATGTCGGCACCACGCCTTCCCAAGCGCTCCCCCGCCCGCCTGTTGCATTTTCCTGCGCTATCCTGCGGCTCGACGCTGAGTTGCCAAGTCCGGGTCGTTTCAATCACACTCGCTCATGCCGCTTGCCTGGAACGAAATCAGACATCGCGCGATCAAGTTCGCTCACGACCAAGCCGCCGCTGCCCGCGAAGCTGCAGAAAAACAGACGTTCTGGAACGAATTCTTCAACGTCTTCGGTATCGCCCGCAAGACGGTCGGCTCATTTGAAGCGCCCGTGAAAAAACTCACCGGGCACGACGGTGCCATCGACCTCTTCTGGCCCGGCGTCCTGCTCGTGGAACACAAATCGCTCGGCGGGGACCTGGGCAAAGCCCAATCCCAAGCCTTCGAATACATTCATGGTCTTGTCAACGAAGGCCGGGCTAAGGAAGTCCCGCGCTACGTCATCGTCTCCGATTTCGCGCGCGTCGTGCTCTACGACCTCGAACCCGTCGAACCACTTGATCTCCCGCTCTTCGCCGGCAAGCGCGTCCATCTCCTCGCCGACTTCCGTCTGGCCGACCTCCACAAGAACATCCGCCCCTTCGCCTTTATCGCGGGCTACCAGCAGCAAAAACTCGACCCCGAAGACCCCGCCAACATCGAAGCCGCCCAGATCATGGCCACGCTCCATGACGCCCTTAAGGCCGGCGGCTACACCGGGCACGGCCTCCGCCAGTTCCTCGTCCGCATCCTCTTCTGCCTCTTCGCCGAGGATACCGGCATCTTTCCCCAGCCCCGCCAGTTGGAGCTTTACCTCAAGCATCACACCGCCGAGGACGGCAGCGACCTCGGCCTCAAGCTCGCCCGCCTCTTCGAGGTGCTGAACACCCCCGAGGACAAACGCCAGAAACATCTCGAGGCCGACCTCGCCGAATTCCCCTATATCAATGGCGACCTTTTCCAGGAGCACCTCGCGTTCGCCGACTTCAATAGCGACATGCGCCGCGCCCTTGTCGCCGCGTCCGGCGGCTTTCGCTGGGAAAAAATTTCGCCCGCCGTCTTCGGCTCCCTCTTTCAGGATGTCATGCTCCCCGCCGAGCGCCGCCAGCTCGGCGCGCACTACACTGCGGAGAAAAACATCATGAAGGTGGTCCGCTCGCTCTTTCTCGACGACCTCCGCGTGGAACTCGATGCCATCAGGAACGACAAATCCACCCGGCGCGCCGCCCGGCTCGATGAATTCCACGACAAACTGGCGCGGCTCACCTTTCTCGATCCCGCCTGCGGCTGCGGGAATTTCCTCGTCGTTGCCTACCGCGAATTGCGCGCGCTGGAGCTCGACGTGCTCCTGCTCAAGTTCGGCCGCCAGACGGAAATGCGGCTCGACGAGGTGAACAAACTCTCCCGCGTGGACGTGGATCAGATGTTCGGCATCGAGATCGAGGAATTCCCCGCGCGCATCGCCGAAGTCGCCCTCTGGCTCGCCGATCACCAGGCCAACACCGAGCTTTCCATCGCCTTCACCCAGCGCTACATCCGCATCCCCCTCCGCAAGAGCCCACATATCCGCGTCGGCAACGCCCTCCGCCTGGACTGGAAGCAAATCCTCCCGCCGGAACGGTGCTCCTACATTCTCGGCAACCCGCCGTTCGTCGGGAAACAGTTCATGACGCCGGATCAGAATGCGGACATGGAGGCGATCTGCGGCGAAGTCAAAGGATTCGGTCTGCTCGATTATGTCACGGCCTGGTATTTCAAGGCCGTCGAGTACATTCAGGGCGTCCGAACCGCCGTCGGGTTTGTCTCCACGAATTCCATAACCCAAGGGGAACAGGTCGGCATTCTCTGGAACGCCCTCTTTCATCGTGGCGCAAAGATTCACTTCGGCCACCGCACGTTCGCCTGGGAGAGCGAGGCCCGGGGCAAGGCGCACGTTCATGTCGTCATCGTGGGTTTTGGCGTTTTTGATCGGGCAGGCAAGAAGATCTATGATTATGAGGCCCTCCACTCCGACGCGGATCAGTCCTCGGATCAGAATCCGGAGCCTCAAGAAATTGTCACCATCAGCGAAGCCAGCAACATCAATCCTTACTTGGTTGCCGGACCGGATTTGTGTGTCGTGGCGCGCAGCCGGCCATTATGCGCGGTGCCCGAAATCGTTTTTGGCAGTATGCCGAATGATGGCGGATTTCTTCTCTTCGGCCCGTCCGCGCGCGATAACTTTCTCAAGGAACAACCGGAGGCCGCAGGATTCCTGCGCCGTTTCGTCGGAGCCGAGGAATTCATCAACGGCATCGAACGCTGGTGCCTCTGGCTGCATGGGGAGAGCCCGGGTGCGTTTCGACATCTCCGCTGGGTCAAGGACTGCATCGATGCGGTGGCGATTTACCGGCGCAAGAGCCGAAGGGAAGCGACCCGGAAGCTGGCGACTTCGGCCGCTTACTTTGGCGAAATCCGGCAGCCGGACGTTCCGTATCTCCTCATTCCTTCCGTCTCGAGCGAACGGCGGCCTTATATCCCCATCGGCTTCATGCGGCCCGAGATCATTGCCAGCAATCTCGTGCTCATCGTGCCGGGCGCGCAGCTTTACCATTTCGGCATTCTTTCTTCGAAGATGCACATGGCTTGGGTCCGGCAGGTTTGTGGACGCTTGAAATCCGATTACCGTTATTCCAACAAAATCGTCTACAACAACTATCCCTGGCCACACTCGGCGAGCGACGAACAACGGGCGCGGATTGAAGATTTGTCGCAACGCATTATCGACCTTCGTGTAGAGCTGGGCGATGGCCGGGCCGGATTCCTCCGGGTCAAGCAGAAAGCCCGGGCTTCCGCCTCGCTGGCCGACTTGTACGATCCCGTGGCGATGCCGGCGGAATTGCGCAAAGCCCACGCCGAGCTCGACCGCGCCGTGGACCGTTGCTACCGCAAGGAGCCTTTCCCCAGCGACCGCGCACGGGTGGAATACCTCTTTGACCTCTACGAAGGACTCACCGCCCCGCTGCTGTCCGTGCCGAAGCCAAAGCGCTCGAGGCCCTCAGCAAAACCGCAATAGCCCTTGAGCCCCGAAGAACGCTTCGCCAAAATGGAAGCCTAAGTTCAAGTCCTCCAAGAGCGCCCCAATCCGCTCGATATCTCGAAACAACTCTGGGCGCTTAACCGCCGCGAAGCTCACGGCTTCGTCTTGACCAGCCGCCTCCGCAAAGCGCTCCAGTCGCCCTTCGTCAAAGGAGTTTCCCCCGCCCCTCGGATTCCAGCAGCGCATGGAAATCAGCCGCCAGTTCGACCTTGCCGGGCAAAGTGCCCGCCCGTGCGCGGCCGCCAGTCGCGGATGCTGGGGAAGCGAGCACGACCAAGGCGTCCAGCTTTCCAGGCGCGACCCCGGTGGGCGCGGGTGCGTGGATACTCAACCAGCCCTTCGCGTCCACTTCCGCCTCCACCGCCATCGTCTTCATGCCTCAACCATAGCAGCCCCCTCCAACCTGCGGAACAACAAACTCTCTCTTCGCTATCATCAACCCACACCCCTGCTGCCCCTCCTCATCCGCGCTATCCTCCTCCCCCGAAAATCCTTGGTCAACCCGACTCCGAAGCGACCAACTCGGCAGTCTACATTTAAGACAAATCGTTCCGACTCCTGCTTGCATCTGGGCAATATCCGTGCGACTTTCGGGCTATGACTACGAACCCGTTCTCGTGGTCGCCCGGCCCGTGCCGAAACATCAGCCTCGAACGCGCCCATCGCTTCGAGGCGGATGTTCCGCCGCGCCACCCGGGTGCCACCCTCCATATCATCCCGCTCAAACTCTGCCCGGACCAAGCGCCAGGCCCAGGCCCTCGCGCCAGCGTTACCCCGGCCTTATCGTTCGGGCTTCGCCCCGCACTCCGCGCCTTTCCCCACTCTCCCGGCCTGCCGACCCCGAAAAAGACAACAATACTATATCTAAAAAGTTTTCCGAATCGCGCCTCCAAAATGTTGACAAACCATCATCGAACCCCCGTACTGTGGCTTGCTGCAGCCAAAACTCCACGTTCCTCATTCGAGACGGAACCCGAAGCGGCTCTACAAATACTACAATCCGACAATCCGGCCCTTGCCGCTCGATTCCGCCCTCAAGCCGCCGCCTGGATCAGCGCCTCGATCTTCGCCGAAGGGTCCGCCTCCCGCATCAGCGATTCCCCCACCAGGATCGCCTGCGCTCCCGCCCGGGTTAGCCGCCGCGAATCCTCCGCCGTGTGGATGCCGCTCTCGGCCACGAAGCAAAGCGTCCCCTGCCCCGCCGCCCGGGCCCGCGCGATCAGCCGCTCGCTCGTCCCCAGGTCCACCTTGAACGTCTTCAGATCCCGGTTATTGATGCCGATCAAGCCCGCCCCCGCCGCCAGCGCCCGGTCGAGTTCCGCCTCGTCATGCACCTCCACCAGCGCCGCCAGCCCGCACCCCTCGCACAGTCCCAGCAGTTCCCGCAACTGTTCGTCCGTCAGGATCGACACGATCAGCAACACCGCGTCCGCCCCCCACTCGATCGCCTCCAGCACCTGCCGCGGATGAATGATGAAATCCTTCCGCAACAATGGCAGCCCCACCGCCTCGCGGATCTGATGCAAATAGGGCAGCGCCCCCTGGAAAAATTTCTCGTCCGTCAGCACCGAGATGCACGATGCCCCCGCCTGCTCGTACATGCGCGCGATCCGCACCGGATCGAAATCGGGGCAGATCACCCCCGCCGAAGGCGAAGCCTTCTTCACTTCCGCGATCAGCGCCGGAGCCCCCCGCCGCGGAAACCGCAGCGCCGAGAGGAATCCCCGCCGCGCCCCGTGCGTTTTCACCGCCCAGAGCAAATGCTCCAGCGTCGCCGGCCGCTTCGGCAGCGCCGCGAGTTCGAGGCGCTTCTGCGCCACAATCTGTTCGAGAATGTTCACTCCGCCGCTTCGTCCTCGTCCCGCACTCCGGCCATCCGTTTGGCCGGGCATCCCGCCCGCAACCACGCGTTCACGAAAGGTTCCAGGTCGCCATCCATCACGCCTTGCACGTTGCTGGTCTGGTGCCCCGTCCGCAAATCTTTCACCATTCGATACGGCTGGAACACATAACTCCGAATCTGGTTCCCCCACGAGACGCTCCCCTTCTCGCCGTAAAACCGCTCCATTTCCTGCTTTTGCTGGTCCAGCCTCAACGCCAGCAATTTCGAGAGCAATAAGGTCATCGCCGTCGCCCGGTTCTGATGCTGCGACCGCTGGTTCTGCGACGCCGCCACGATCCCCGTCGGGACGTGCGTGATCCGGACCGCCGTCTCGACCTTGTTCACGTTCTGGCCGCCTTTGCCCCCCGAGCGAAAGGTGTCCACCTTCAAGTCGCAAGGCGGCACCTGCAAATCGCCCGGCTCATTGACCTCGGCAATGACGTCCACGCTCGCGAAACTCGTGTGCCGCCGCTTGTTCGAATCGAAGGGCGAAATCCGCACCAGCCGATGCACGCCGCGTTCCGCCTTGGCGAATCCGTAGGCATTCTCCCCCACCACTCGCATCGTCGCGCTTTTGATCCCCGCCGCCTCGCCCGCCAACGCGTCCGTCACATCCACTTCCCAGCCCCGCCCCTCGCACCATCGCTGATACATGCGGAGCAGCATGTTGGCCCAATCGCAGGACTCCGTCCCGCCGGCGCCGGCATTAATACTGAGGATGCAATTGTTCTTATCGTACGGCCCCGTCAGCAAAAACCGCAGCTCCAAGCTGTCCAGATCCTGCTGGAATTTCCCAAGGTCGCCTTCGAGTTCCTGCTGCAGCCGGGCCTGCGAGTCTGGAGCCTCCTCCCGCCCCAGCTCCAGCATCACCCGGAAATCCTCCACCCGCTTGTCCGCCGCCTCCAGCGGATCGATCTTTTTTCGCAACGAGCCCGCTTCGTCGATCAATTTCTGGGCCTGCTCCCGGTTGTCCCAGAAGGTTTCGCCCGCCATCAAGGCATCGAGCTCGGCCAGCCGTTTTTGCGCCCCTGGGACGTCAAAGAAACCTCCGTAATTGCGCCAGCTTGCTTGCCGTCGTGGAAATCTGCTCGTCTAATCCTTCGAACATAGTATTGCGTGGGAAACAACTGGCCACCGCCCGCGCTCATGGCGGCTTCGCGGTGATCGTGCCTCTCCGAAATGCGGTTTAGCGGTTCGGCTGCGGTGTAAAGCGGAGGTACGGCTTCACCCGCCGATGCCCCTTCGGAAAGAGCTTCGGAATGTCCTCATCCTTCACCGCCGGGGTGATGATGCATTCCTGGCCGTCCTGCCAGTTCGCCGGCGTCGCCACCTTGTAGCCCGCCGTCAACTGCAGCGAGTCGATCACTCGCAAAATCTCCAGAAAGTTCCGGCCCGTCGATGCCGGGTACGTAATCATCAGCTTCACCTTCTTGTCCGGCCCGATGATGAAGACCGACCGCACCGGCGCGGTGTCGTCCGCATTCGGATGGATCATGTCGTACAACGATGCCACCGTCCGCTGCGGGTCCGCGATCACCGGATAATTCATCTCGCAGCCCTGGGTCTCGTTGATGTCCTTCACCCAGCCGTGGTGGTCCTGCAGCGAGTCCACGCTCACCGCCAGCACCTTCACATTCCGCTTTTCGAATTCCTGCTTGATCTTCGCCACCGTCCCCAGCTCCGTGGTGCAGACCGGCGTAAAGTCCTTCGGGTGCGAAAAAAGCACCCCCCAGCCCGTTCCGAGCCAGGAGTGGAACGAAATCGATCCTTCAGTTGTCTCCGCCGTAAAATCCGGCGCCACATCGCCCAAGCGCAAAGCCATGGTTTACCTCAAATCTCGGTTGTCTATCCGCCAATGCGGCGGAACGGGCACCTTAAGCCCACCCGCGCTCGCCCGGCAAGGCAATTCTATCCCGCGCTCGCGCCAAAGATTTTCTTGTGTCCTGCTCGAAAAAAAGCTATGCACAGTCCATGACTGCGCCAGCGTCCAAGTCGTCCGCCTCCTCCAAAGTTCGGCCCTTGATCGTCGACCTCGGGAAAGTCGGCGGCAAAAAAATCAAGGCGCTCAAAAAGGGCGAAGGCATTTTCATCACCCAGGTCGAACCCGCCATCTCGCAGGTGCGCGCCCAGCTCGCGGGCCAGCTTGACGGCAAGGAAGTGCTCCCGGTGGTGGTGATCTATGAAAAGAAGCCGAAGCGCAAAACGCTCCTCGACCTCATCGGTTGAAGCGCCCGCCCCACGCCCAGCAACCGCGACCATTTCTGCTCAGTTAACCGAAAAGGGAGGAAATATGCCAATCGATACAGCGCAAGAAACCGGGGGAGGAAATCCCATCGTCGTCGAACGCAAAAACAAGAAAAAGAAGAAGTACTCACGCGGCATTCTTCGTTCGCTGCAGGAACTCGAAAAGGGGATGTCCCGCAGCGCCAAGAAGGTCGCCAAAGCCGTCAAGGAAGGCATCGAGAAATACGAGGATGCCCGCGATGAATCGGCTGAGTCCAAAAAGGACGGCGCTCTTCGCGACATGCTGCGCAATCAGAGCAAGGCCCTCCGCCATGCCCTGCCCATCGCCGCGGAAGCTCCCGCCGAATTCCTCGACGCCGTCGCCGATATGAAGGCCGTCCGCGACATCACCGACAAGGATGATGACGACGACGACAAGGATTGATTAAGCGGTTTTCGACTTTCGAACTTTCGGGCCTCGGCCCTGCGTTTGGAGTTCTGCCTTCAGGCGGAGCACCGGAAAAGCCGTCTCACGGCGGGACTCCAAACGTTTCTCTTTTCCGTCCCTTCCTTTTCCCGCGTAACCATTCATGATCGTCGTTTGCGTTTTTCCCGGCCAGGGCTCTCAAAAAGCCGGCATGGGCGCCGGCCTGTTCGAGCGCTTCCCGGAGCAGACCCGGACTGCCGATCGCGTCCTCGGCTATTCCATCGAGGCCCTTTGCCTCAAAGACCCCCAGGCGCAACTCGGCAGCACCGAATTTACCCAACCCGCCCTGTTCGTCGTCAACGCCCTCACCTACCTCGCCCGCGCTCAGGACGGCAAACCCTCGCCCGCTTACCTGGCGGGCCACAGCCTTGGCGAGTACAATGCTCTCTGCGCCGCGGGCGTCTTCGATTTCGAGACCGGCCTCCGTCTCGTTCAGCGCCGCGGCCAACTCATGAGCGGGATGCGCGGCGGCGCCATGGCCGCCGTCATCGGCCTCCCCTCGGACCGCATCGCCGAACTCCTTTTCAATTTCGCTTTCGACGGCGTCGATATCGCCAACTACAACAGCCCCACTCAAACCGTCATTTCCGGCCCCGAAGCCGAACTGCAACAAGCCATCCCCGTCCTCAAGGAAGCGGGCGCCACCGTCATCGCCCTCAAGGTCAGCGGGGCCTTCCATTCCCGCATGATGAAACCCGCTCAGAAGGAATTCGCCGAATTCCTCGCCGGGTTCGACTTCAAGGCCCCAGCGATCCCCGTCGTCGCCAACGCCACCGCCGCGCCATACGATCCCGCAAAGCTGAAGGAAACCCTCGCCCAGCAAATCGCCAGCCCCGTCCGCTGGACGGAGTCCGTTCGCTGGCTTGCCAAGCAGGGCGAAGTAGAATTCGAAGAAGTGGGCCCCGGCAAAGTCCTCGCCCGCCTCATTCAGCAAATCCGCGAATCCGCCTGAGCAGCCAACGCCGCCTCGAACCGCTCGTGGGAGTCAACGACGGGCCATGCATAGAGGTGGACTGAGAACTCCCGGAAAATCTACGATAAGCTCCTTGCGGGGTCCCGCAATGTCCGATTCGAGGATGCTTGCCGACTGGCCGAGGGTTTTGGGTTTCGCTTGGACCGCACGCGTGGCAGCCATCATATCTTCCGGCATCCGATGGGGCTGATGCTGAACTTCCAACCGGATCGCCACGGCCAAGCCAAGCCCTGTCAGTTGCGACAACCGCAACTCTTGGACTTGGTCGAGGAACATGGCTTATCGTTGAATGAATGATATGAGCGAGTACCACATCAATCTCTTCTGGAGCGATGAAGACAAATGCTGGATCGCCGATATCCCCGACCTCAAATACTGTTCAGCTCACGGCGAAACACCTGACGAAGCCCTGCGGGAAGTGATGATCGCCAAGGAGGCTTGGCTCGAGTCGGCCCGCGCGCACAAACAAGCCGTTCCCAAACCCCGGTACCGCCCGGCGATTTATGCTTGATCGGCGATCCAGGGAGTGGTTGCCGCCCGCGCTTACTTCGATCCGCATTGGCAGTGCTGGCCGAAAGGCATATAGTCATCCCGGATGAAGATCGACGCCTTCCGTCACATGACCGAGCGGGTCCCCTTCCGGCCATTTACAGTCCGCCTGTCGAACGGCGCGCAATACGCCTTCCGCGAGCCGCGCGAGTTCGGCGCGCCGCGCGATCTGCATGTTATCTGCTACTTCGGCGACACCGACTTCGTGCTGATCGACCCGGACCAGATCGTCGAGGTACTTGATGTCGCGGCGTAATCGCGCCGAAAATCGAGGCTGCTATCGCCCTGGCAAGACCTATCAGGCTCGCGTATCCGCGATCTCCCGATACCGCTCGTCCAACACACGCGCCGCGCCGCGCATCAGGAGTTCCGCGATCTGATCCGCATGGCGGTTCCGCCAGTCCTCGTACTTCGTGCCCCGCACCCATTGATTGAAGGCCCCCATCGCGGGCCCGCAATGGATCTGGAAATCCAGCTTGCCGTCCGCCACCCCTTGCTGCGCCAGCCGGCCGGTATGCACAAAGTACCACCGGAACACCAGCGACATCTTGAACTTCGGATTCTTCTCCGCCCGCTCGATCTGCTCCGGCGCGATCTCCCGGTAATGCTGCTTCGTCTCCTCGTAAATCTGCTCGAAGCTGCGCTTGAAGTACCGCGTCTCGAGTTGTTCCCGCGTTTTCGCGTCGATCTCTTCCAGCGATTCGTGCCGCTTGTACAATTCGTACAACTTGTTCGCCCGCGCCGGGAAAAAGAGCCCCTTGCTCAAGACCTGCACCTTCGCCCCGATCTCGAACATATCCCCCGCCGGCGCCATCTCCGTGTCCTGCACGTTTGCCGCCGCCAGCAAATCCTTCGCCAGATCGCTCGTGCCCCCCTCGACCGTGCATTGGTTGATCGATCCCGTGAGCACGAAATCCGCCCCCATGATGAAAGAAGCCGCCACCGCGTGCGGCGTGCCGATTCCGCCCGCCGCTCCCACATAGATCGGTTCGCCGAAGCGATGCGCCGCCATCGCCTCATCCCGCATGCGCAGCATCGTCGGCATCAACGTATACGCCACCCCGTTGTCCGTATGCCCGGCCGAATCCGACTCCACGCACAAATCGCTCGCCATCGAGATGCGCGGCGCCAGCGCGGCCTCCTGCGGCGTGATCTTCCCGGCGTCGCGCAATTTCTGCACGATCCGTTCCGGCGCCGGCGCCAGAAAACCCGCCGCCACTTCCGGCCGCGACACCTTTCCCATCACCTGATTCGGCACGGAGAGCGATCCATCCGGCCGTTCCGCCGCCCCCGTCAATCGAAACCGCACCAAGCTCGGCGTGATCTGCGTGTAGGCCGCCGCCTCGATCCGCCGCACGCCGTGCCGGAAGTACAGGTCCACCGTCCGATCCTCGTACTCCGGCTTGATCAAATTGCACAGCAGGTTCATCCCGAACGCCTGCCCCGCCGGCAACGCCCGCTTGATCTTGAGAATGGCCTCTTCGATCCGCTCCAGCTTGAGCCCCCCCGTGCCGAAGTACCCCATCAGCCCCGCCTGCCCCATCCGGATCACCAGATCCGTTGAGGCGATCCCCTTGTACATCGCCCCCGTCAGGTAACAATATCGAATCCCATGACGCTTCCGGAATCCCGGCGCTCCCAGGGATTCCGGCCGGATGCCCGTCGTCGGGGCGTTTTCAAGGTCGAGCGGGCTCAGCATAACCGTGCGCTCCCCTCATTTGGGTCTTTGTCCCGAACGGAATCCAGAAAAATCGCCAGCGCGTCCGCTCCGCCGTCTTCTCCCGTTGAAACGCGCCGAAGAATGCCGAATGCCGCGTTCCCTCCCGCCGCTTCTCCGATCGATACAAGTTCCACAACAGCGAAAAGCTCTTCTCCCCCGTCTCCCCATTCTTTTCCCGGCGCACCAGCGCGTAGGACGGCGAATAGACCCGCTCGATGCTTTTGTTATTCGGCAAGAGCGGCTCCAGCAACGAGAGCGCCTGAAACCGCTCCCGGTTCTGATGATCCTTCCGCCAGGTGAAGAGCGGCCAGAAATCGATCCGATGCAGCGCCGTGTGATTCGTCGTATCCCGTTCCTTCAAATCCGAATACAGAAACAGCAGCAGCCGCGTCCGCTCCCGATCCAGCGGCGGCGCGTCTACCCGGTTGTACTTGTAGAGCGGCCACAAGTAAAACCGGCTCTCCAGCGTTTCGTTCCGCGCCACGCTGAACAACGGCCACACCCGGTTCGCGTGCTTTCCCGGCCCGCGCGCGAAGACCACCAGCGGATAGGGCAGATCCCATTCCTCGTACCGCTTCTCGTGATCCACCGTGTGCGTGAAGCCGATCGGAAACCCGTAGCTCCGGCTCACCCGCGTCGTCGAAACCTGGCTCACATAAAACGGCAGCAGCACCAACTGCCGCTGCAAATTCGTCGTCCCGATCCCCAGCGTGTTGTTGAAGAAAAACGGCCACAGCGCCATCGTCTTCGTGTGCCCTCCCACCACCGACGTATCCCCCCACATGTCCGTTTTCGTCGTCGGTTCCTTCTCCTCCCGCCCGGCCAGCGGCCAGAATTGCCACCCCGTCATCCCCGGCCCCTCGCGCCAGTGAAAAAACGGCAACAGATAATTCCACGTCGTGACCTCCCCCTTCCGGCTCTTCAGATAAAGAGGAAGCATCACGAAGTCGATCTCGTCCCGAAAGAGCCGGTTCCGCAGATGACCGTAAAACGGCATCACGGCGGTGTAGTTCTCCTCCGGATCCGACGACCGTTGCTGAAAGTAGAACGGGAATATCGTGAATCGCTTCCGCTCGTTTTCCTCCTCCAGGCTCACCCCGCCGGTCCAATTGAGCAGTTGGAAGATTTGAAACCGATACTCCGTGCCGAAGCGATCCAGGCTTATGGCCGGATACGCCATCTCGAATTCCAGTTGCGGGATTTCCGCATCGCGGTACACCGAAAACAATGGCGAAAATGTCCAGGAGACCTGGCTCCCTTCCTCCGTCCGGCTCACCAATGGCCCCAGCCACTCGGCCTTCTTCCCCTCGCTCAAGGTCAGCCGGTACTCCGAATACGCCGGCCCGAACACCGACCACTCATTGGTCGATGCCGCCAGCGAGGTCATCCCAAGTGCGACGGTCGTTAACCCACGTTTGAGCCAAAAACAACTGCGCAACGTTAACGTTATCGCAACGGTGTTGTTACCTTTTTTAAACCTTTCAGGCCGCCGTTCGTCCGGTTTCCGATTGACTTTTCCCTGTCCCATGCCACTTTAACTCGAAGATTGAGGTTGGTACCTCGGTTCCTCCCGACCCAGTGACGATTGTGCATTGTCGCCGCTGGGTCTTTTTATTTTCCACCCTGCCTGAATCAGCAGCGTTAGCAAAGCCGGCAGAAAGGTCACCGCCACGACCATGCACATCGCCACCCCCAGCGACATCACGATTCCCAGGCTCCGAATCCCCAGATGCGCCGCCGGTATCAAGCTCCCAAATCCCGCGATCGTCGTGAGCGCGGACACGATCACCGCCTTCCCGGTGCTCCGGGCCAGGATGCTCGGATGCTGCTCCTCCGCGAACCGGTTCAAAATGTGAATCCCGTTCGTCACTCCGATCCCCACCACCAGCGGCAGCGTCATGATGTTCGCCGGATTGAACGGAATGCCGAGCGATCCCATCAGCCCGGCCATCCACAACGTCCCAATCCCCACCGGCAGCAGCGAGAGCATTACCGGCCCCACCCGCCGAAAGTGAATGAACACCAGCACCGCGATCGCTCCCAGCGAGTAATACGCCGCCTGCACATAGCTGTCCTTCAGCAGCGTCGTGTACTCGTATAATTGCACCGGCGTGCCCGTCACCGTCGGTGCCACCGACCGCAAGTCCTGCACAAATGCTTCCTGCGGTTCCCGCTCCCACACATCCCCCTTCGGATACACCTGCAGCAATTGTTTCCCCTCCGCGCCGATAAATCGCGTTCGTAGTTGCGACGGCAAATCCTCCACCCGCAGTCCCTCCCGGTTGTCCTGCTCCCGCAACACGCGGAAGGTCTCCCGCAAATCCTCGAACAGCGCCTGCTGGTACGCCCCCAGCCGTTCCCCGGCCACCGCCGGCTCCGCCGTCAGCAACCCATGCCGGAACGCCTCGATCGCATCGCGCAGCCCGGTCAACACCCGCTCGATCTCCCGCTCGTTCTGTTTCCGCACTTCCTCCAGCGCCAGCCGCAAATACCCGTGCAGCGACCACAGCGTCCGGCTGAGCTCTTCCACCGCCACCGGTTCGCCATCCGGCACGGGAAACTCCAGATCCGCCAGCACTTCCTTCACCTCCCCGATCAAGCGCAGCCGATCCTCCCCTTGCTCGGCCAGGAATTTTGCCACTAAGTCCACACTGCTCACCGTCGGCAAATTCGTCAGTGTCGCTTCCAGCCGCAGCGCCTCCTGCTGGTTCGTCGCCACCACCGCTCCGAACAACACCGATTTCCCCGCCGTTTCGATCAATTTGTGCTCCAGCATGACCGCCGGCAGCCCCGCCGACTGCATGTGCAGCAGGTTGTAATCGAACCGCACCCAGCGCAGCGGCAGCAGCGCGAGCAGGCTCAACCCCAGCACCACCGCGCACGTCGCCTTTGGACGCTGCAACCACACCTGTTCCAACCGCGCCCGGAACGTCCGCTCGCTGTCCGCCAGCACATAGGCCCGGGTCAGGGCTTGCCGCCGTTTCGCGTTCAACGCCAGGGCCGGCAGGAAAGTCAACATCGGGATCAGGCACACCACCATCCCGCCGCCCGTGATGATCCCCATCTCCTGAATTCCCTTGAAATCCGTCAACATCATCGCGAAGAACGCCCCGGCCGTCGTCAGGCATCCCGTGAAAATGCCCAGCCCCGTATTCACCATCGCCCGCTCCAGCGCCACCGCCAGCGAATGCCCCCTCGCCAGTTCCTCCTCGAATCGTGTGATCCAATGCACTCCGAAATCGATCGCCATCCCGATCAGGATCGGCAGGAACGTCACCGTCAGAACGTTCAGATGCCCCACCGTCGCCGTCGTGAACCCCATGGTATACCCGAGCCCAATCACCAACCCCGCCACCGCCTTCAACGGATTCGCCACCTCGCGGTAGCTCACCGCAAAAAGCAGCGCCGACACCACCAGCGCGAGCACCGTCGCCACGATCGAGTCCCTGGTCGTCTGCCGCATCTCGTCCACCTCCAACACCGGCTCCCCGGTCACCCCGGCATTCACCCCCGGCACCTCGCGATACGTCTCCGCCACCAATTCCCGCAATCGCCGCACCGCCGCTGCTTTCCCCGGGTCCGAAGCGCACCGCGCGTTGACCACGTAGATCCGCCCCTCCGCGAACGTCAGATACTCGCCTTGCTCTTTCGGATTCGCCTCGCCGAACAACGCGCTCACCCCCGGCGAGGGCGCCGCCCCGCCCCGCCGCAGCGCCGCCGTCCCTTGGTCCACGATCCGTTCCAGGGCCGACAACGCGTTCACCAGCGCCTGCCCCTGTGCGTTCGTATCCTTCGCCGCCGCCCGGAACTGATGATTGATCATCCCGAACAGCGAATTCAGATTCGTCGCCTGCGCGAACTGGCTTAGAAACGGCTTGTACTCCCCCAGCTTCCCCCGCAGCTCCCGCAGCATCGGCTCCTCCAGAAAGAGCAACGCCTTCGGCCCCAGCATCCGCAAATCGCCCTTGTAAAAAACCTCCGCGAAGAGATTCGTCTCCTGCTCCATGCGCGGCCCCAGCCGCTCCACAAACTGCCGGTTCTTCTCCCGGTCCTCGCTCTCGATCACCACCACCAGATCGTCCCGGACATTGAAATCCTTCTTGTACTGCAGGTAAATCTGGTGATACTTCTTGTCTGCCCCCACCAGGCTGTTCCGCGACATGTCGAACTCCAGATGCGTCGCGGTGTACCACACGCACAGTCCGAACAGAATGATCTGCGGCATCACGAACCAGCCCGGCCGCGCCTGCACCGCTTCCGCCAGAGCTTTCAGCATCCGCGCCACCGGCGACCGTGCCTCCGTCGGTCTCGACGCCGCGCCGCGCGCGTTCGGAGAAGGGGCCTCGCTCACACGCTCCAGCCCGTGGCCGGCCTCCACCCGCGCCCGTTTTGCCGAATTTCCTGCGCACGGCGTCCCGCTCGCGCCGCGGAAACCCGGGCCTGCGTCCATCGAATGTTCCCGGAACGCCTCACGCCTTCCCCTGCTCCACCGGCCCCCTTGCCTCTTCGTTCTCCTCGTTCTCCTCCTCCCGGACCCAGGACGACTCCGGATCGATCCGCCGCACCGCGTTCTTCAGATCCGTCATGAACACATACCGGTTCTTCGGCGTCAGGCACACATACCGCCACCAGCCCCGCGACCGCTGGATCGTGATCAACCGGTGCGATCGTTTCCACGTCGAACACCAATTTTCCGACAATCCCCGCGGATCCCGCTTCGAAACCCGCACAATCTCCGCCAGGGCGATCCGCCGCAGCGGCACTCCGAACAACCGCACCTTCACATGCGTCCGCCCAATCCGATACTCCAACTGCGTCCGCATCCACCACAGCAACCCGGCCAAAGCCACCACGCCCAACGCGATATAGATCGCCAGCTTCATCCCCTCAACGCGGCTGCCCCAGCCACAAAATCAACACCGGTGCCAGCGCCCCCAATCCCAGCGACGTCCACAGCGCCCATCCTCGCCCACCGGTCTTCACCGCCAGGTACAACCCCAGCCCGATCGTCACCAGCAATCCCGCCGACATCGCCACCACCAGCGCCTTGAACGGCCCCGTCGCATACTCCCCCGTCGCCTGCTCCTTCGGGTACACCTGGTCCACATGCACCGACGTCAGCTTCGACACCCACGTCTGCTGCTCCGCCAGCCCCTTGTTCCGCTCCACCGTCACCGTCTGGTACCAACCGGTGCCCACAAAAAAAATCAGCAGCGGCGCGAAAAACACGCTCAAGTACAAATGCAGTTTCCGGACGAATCTCACGGCTGTTTCTTCTCCCCAGGCTCTGGAATCAAAATCTCCTGGCCCACGTAAATATTGTTGATGTTAATCTTCGGGTTCGCTCGCTTCACCATCTCCAGCGTGATCGTCTTCTTCCCCTTCTCCTTGAACGCCGCGTTGTACGCCGCCACGATCTGCGAAAGGCTCTCCCCGCTCTGCACCACATGCGGATACCCCGTCAACTCCTTCACCTCCTGCGGCTTGTCCGGAATCTCCACCGGCCGGTTCCTCGGTCGCGGCGTGGTCGGAGCCGGAGCCGGCGTCGCCAGCGTCTGCCCCAGCTTCTTCAACTCCTCCAAAATCAAATGCTTGTCAGACTCCCGCTTCTGATCCACCTCCTGCATCTTCTTCGCCAGCTCCCGCAACTCCTCCCGCGTCGCGAAATCCGCCAGCTTCGTCGTCTGCCGTTCGCTCGCCTGCCGCAAATCCGCCCGCAGCGACTCCACCTGGCTTTGCAACTGCGCGATCTTCCGCATGCTCGCCGCGTTCGCCTCCCGCAAATCCTCCACCTGCCCCGCCAGCCGCCGCATCTCCTCCAGCTCCACCGCCGTGGCCTGCCCCTGGCTGGACCCCGCTCCCCCTAGGCTAAAAAGCGCCAGCCCCACCCACAAAATCGACCCGGATAATCTCATGCCGCAACATAAGAACCGCCTATTTCCCCCGCAAGCCGGAACTCGCCCGCCCGCCCACGCCCGCCCATCGCAAAAGCAACTGCCCCTCCACCCCCCCAAGACCCCGAAGCGGGTCGAAAGCCATTAGGAGTCTGTTGAAAAACTACCACCGTCCAGTTTGCGAGCGCGGCCGGTGCGATGGCGAGGCGGACCGACGGAGCATATCCTTCGCGATCTGTGACGGAGGG